>JAIDJZ010000157.1 GCA_029051965.1 Paramuribaculum sp.
GCCAGACACATCGTGCAGCGGTTGTTCCAGCGTGGGCGCATGTTGACGATGTCAATATTGGCTGCCGGACAGACTCTGGAGCAGAGTCCGCATCCGTTGCATTTGTCGGAGACGGCAAACGGTTTCGGTGAAATGAGAAACCGCATGAAGAAGGGGTAGATGACACGCGTTTTTAACCATGCGAACTTTCCCCTTACGACATCGTCGATAGGCGAGTTGCATTTGATCGCATGCGCGATCCGGTCGGTTCTTCCGGGTGCTGCGGCAAGTTTAGCTGCTGCGACATCAGCCGGATCAACGTCGAATCCCGGAAGAGAAACATAGGTGTTGGGCATTATTACGGTGTGGGCACTGATCGGTCGCCATCCCCGTTCCTTCATTATTCTCCGCCACATAATGTGAGCCAGTCCGGCGTCATCTCCGCATGTGGCCACCATGAAGTGGGGGAGTTGCTCTCCTCCTCGAAGCTCAACGGTTTTCATAAACTCGATGACCTCACGGGGAAGCCCCCACGAATAGATCGGAAACGCCCAGACAATACGTTTATGAACAGTCACATCGAACACTTTGGGCGTGTTCGATGTGATAGTTTCGAGAGTTTCGGTCAGTCGTTCGCGAAGGCGCGAGGCGACCAGTGCGGTATTGCCGCAGGCTGAGAAACACAGAATCATCAGATTGTCACTTGAGTTGCTCCGAAGCCGTATTCGCGGAATGACGCGTCCTGAACGTCGTGGCCCTTGTAGCGGTGGTTTAGCTCCTTGAGGATGGCGTTGCGGAGCACTCCTTCGCCTTTTCCGTGGATAAACACGATTTTCTGACCTTTGTTCTTGAGGTTCTCATCCATGATCTGGCTGAACTTGTCGATCTGCAGATTGAGCATGTCGGCGTTCGATAGGCCGCGGGTTGTGTCGACGAGTTCGGTGATATGCAGATCGACCACGATTATCCCGTCGGCCCGGCGTTCGGCTCTGGTGCGCTTTCTGACAACACGACGGCGTGGATTGTCCGCCGCTTTCTTCTCTTTCATCGCTTCGCGGAGACGATTGCCGTCAATCACAGTCTCCCGGCGGGGCACATCGTTGCTGACCGCCTCGAGAGCTATGACATTGCTGTCGAAATAGACGTTGGGCACAAAGCAGTGAAGCCGTGTGAATTTTGTCGTGTCAAGCGGCATTTCGATAAACTGCGGCTGTTTTGCGGCAAATGCCTTGTCACGTTTGAAGGCAATGTACTGCAGGGCGACGCGGTCCATTTCCGGAAGATCCTCGCGCAGCGTCTCGCCGAGAAAAACCTGTATGTTGGGTTCGACGATGCCGGCATAGCGGGTGGTCCAGCTGTCGTTTTCGCGCGAGCGGGTGAGATATGAGAAATAGAGGTAATAGTTCGAGTCGTTGACCAGATAGGTGTCGAATGTTGTTGAGGACAGCTTTTTGATGTCAGCCGGTTCGTAGGCGAGCGTCAGATTGATTTTTTCGCCTTCGGGAGTCTCAATGGGCTGAATCTCTTCCTCATCGGCAATTGTTGTGTGACGGACCTCTGAGGCCGTCTGAGGCAGTGGATCTTTATGCACGCGTGGAGCCACAGCAGTGTGTTCCTGTGCGGCAGCCGGTTTTGTGGCGGCTGATCCGACAACAACACACTCGCGCAGCAGAACCGGTGTTTCGAAACCGTCCTCATCCTCGACATAAGCGAGGTTATCTTTTATTTTTGTTACGCGTCCGCCTCCTACTGAGTTGAGGAAGCGGACAATGTCACCGAGTTTTACCATTATTTTTTGCTGTCGATTTCTTTAAGAAGCTCTTCGACTGCGGCGCGCAACTGAGCGTCGACACCGTTGACGGCATCTGGCGGATTGTTGGCGACCTTGATGTCGGGG
>JAIDJZ010000158.1 GCA_029051965.1 Paramuribaculum sp.
TCAGAGCGCTCTGGTCTGCACTGCTGTTTGAGATGTAGGAAATCGACGACAGCAGCAGGTAGGTGGCGAAGAGAAGAAACAGAACGCCGAGGAAGATTCCCAGACGTCCGTCTTCGAAAAACTTCATGAATCCGTTGAGAGAGATGTTTGGGGTGCTGAAAGCCGGAGCCTCCGGCTGCCGGGCAGTCGAGGCCGAGGGGCGCGCTGTCTTTTGTGGCTGCTGAGGGGGCACGGATGCCGGCCGGGAGGCTGCCCTGGGGCGGCGACGCGTTGCCTGTCGTGGGGCGGCCGCCTGCTGACGCACAGAGCTATATGCGGAATTATCTTCCGATTCCGACGGGGCATAAGGAATCTCTTCGTCCGGCACCAATGGCTGCTGGGCCGGTTCGATGTCCTCGAGCGGCAGCGAATCGCCGGCAACGGCCTGACGTTTGCGTTCGCGTCGGAGTTCGGAGGGATCGTAGAGATCGGGTGAGAGTTCGAATGAATCCATCTGGTTTTGGTCTTGAAATGGGCTGCTTTGCTGGGAATCAGCGGGAGAGTGATGCGAGGTCAGAGATGGCTTTGGCCGGATCCGGTGCGCCGAAAACGAAGTTGCCGGCAACGAGGATATCGGCGCCGGCTTCGACTGTTGCGCGTCCAGTCTCGAGGTTTATTCCTCCGTCGACTTCGATTTCGGTCTTAAGCCCGCGTGAGTCGATCATCTTTCTGAGGCGAACGAGTTTTCTGAGAGTCGAAGGAATGAATTTCTGAGCGGCAAAGCCCGGATTTACAGACATGAGCAGAACCATGTCGAGCGATTCGATGATATCTTCGAGCATTTCAACCGGTGTAGCCGGATTGAGGGTGACGGCGGCTTTCATTCCGGCGTCATGTATCTGCTGGACGACACGGTTGAGGTGGGTGCATGCTTCATAGTGGACGTTCATGATCGCGGCGCCGCAGTCGCGCACCTGACTGACGTAGCGGCCCGGATCGACAATCATCAGGTGGACGTCGAGCGGTTTCTGCGCTTTTTTGTTGATTGCCTGCATGACAGGGAATCCGAACGAGATGTTGGGGACGAAAACGCCGTCCATCACGTCGATATGAAGGAGCTCCGCATCGGAGCTGTTAAGCATTTCAAGATCCTGGTCGAGATTGCCGAAATTGGCTGAAAGAAGTGAGGGCGAAACTTTAGTCATTGTCAGAAATTTCTGAATTTGAGATGAAAATAAATGATTGGAGAGAGTGGGATTTATGCCTGTTTTGGCTTGAATGCGTTGTAGAGAATGAAACCGACGCAGATGACTCCGATCGCGAGTCCGGCATAGGTCAGATACTGATTGTATTCCTCAACGGCCTCGAAGAGCGCGCTGCGCGACACAACAGTTCCGAGCCAGTAGCCGAGACCGGTCAGAACCAGATTCCACACTGCGGCGCCAAGCGTCGTGAAGAGCATGAATTTCCAGATGTTCATTTTCGATATGCCTGCCGGAATGGAAATCAGCTGACGGACTGCGGGAATCAGTCGGCCGAAAAATGTCGAGACGGCTCCGTGGTCGTCGAAGTAGCGTTCGGCTTTTTCTACCTTCTTACGGTCGATCAGCAGCGCATGGCCGAATCGCGAGTCGGCGAAGCGGTAGACGAGCGGACGTCCGATCCACATTGACAGATAGTAGTTGATCAGGGCTCCGCCGAGGGCTCCTGCTGTCGCGATCAGAAGAACTGCTACTACATTCACCTCGTCGGAGGTGCAGGCGAGATATGCTGCCGGCGGCACGATCACTTCCGACGGGAACGGAATGAAGGAACTTTCAACAATCATCAGAAGGAAAACCAGAAGGTAGACCATCATCGGGGTTGCGGAAAGAAACGTGTCGATGATTTCGGCCGGATTGACAATGGCCAGCATCGTGAAATCGAGAATCATAAGGCTGCGGGGAATGTTAGGTTATAGTTTTTTCTATCGGATAGCAAAGTTACTCATTATAATTCAAAGTTCATAATTCTAAACTGACAATTTACAATTCTAAACAGTTGCGCCTTTTCCGAGGACTTGTGCTGCACCTGATTTCCATGTGCCATCGGACAGATACGTGGCTGATCCCGGATCCGAATGACAGCTCCGGGTTTATTTCTGCGGTTGTTTTTGAGCAGCGGAGTTTTGATGTTGGAGAGAATTTTGCTATCTTTGCGAAAAATTTCTCAATATAACAACGTAGAAAATCGTATGATTAACTCTCAAGACATCAAGAACGGCACTTGCATCCGCATGGACGGCCGTCTCTATTTCTGTGTGGAATTCCTCCATGTAAAGCCCGGTAAAGGCAACACTTTCATGCGCACTAAGCTCAAAGACGTTGTTGACGGCCGCGTGATCGAACGTCGTTTCAACATCGGTGAGAAACTCGAAGACGTGCGTGTTGAACGCCGCCCCTTCCAGTATCTCTATGCCGACGGTGGCGACGATATTTTCATGAACAACGAAACCTTCGAACAGATACCCATCAGCAAGGAACTCGTGACCGGTGCTGCATTTATGAAAGAAGGCGACACTGTTGAAGTTGTCAGCGACGCTTCGACCGAAACTGTCCTCTATGCTGAAATGCCGATCAAGACGGTTCTTAATGTGACCTCCACAGAGCCGGGTCAGAAAGGTGACACTGCAAACAACAC
>JAIDJZ010000159.1 GCA_029051965.1 Paramuribaculum sp.
ATAGATAACTTCGATGTCGCTCAGCGCGGTCTTTGCCTTGGGATCCCAGTTGACCATGCGCTTGCCACGGTATATGAGTCCTTTGCGGTAGAGGTCGACAAAGACTTTGATCACACTCTTCGAGCGGATTTCATCCATTGTGAACGCTGTGCGCTCCCAGTCGCATGACGCTCCGAGCTTCTTCAGCTGTTCGAGGATGATTCCTCCGTATTTGTCTGTCCAGTCCCATGCGTGGCGAAGGAATTCCTCGCGTGAAAGGTCAGATTTTTTGATGCCTTCCGAAGCCAGCTTACCGACAACTTTAGCCTCTGTCGCAATTGAGGCATGGTCTGTTCCGGGGACCCAGAGTGCATTGTAGCCGTCCATGCGGGCGCGTCGGATCAGGATGTCCTGGATCGTATTGTTGAGCATATGACCCATGTGGAGCACGCCCGTCACATTCGGCGGGGGAATGACGATGCAATAGGGCTGACGGGCATCGGGTTCACTGTGGAAGAGACGGTGTTCCATCCAGTAGGCGTACCATTTGTCTTCTACTTCGGCAGGGTTATATTTCGTGGCTAATTCTTTCATGAATGAAAAAAGGGATTAAGTTATTGGGGTTAAATCTTTCCGCAAAATTACAGAAAAAATGGATGTCAATCAAATATTTTGTCCCAGTCTTTCCAAACCGGTTCGTAGCCGAGTCTCCGGATTTCGTCTGCTACCTGCAGCGGATTGCGGCTGTCGGTGACCTCAAACTGTTCGAGGGCGTCGGGCGATGACACATATCCGCCCGGTTCTGTTTTGCTTCCGGCGCTCATTGAAGTCACTCCGAGTTTCATCATATTCGCGCGGAACTCGGGTGATTCACGTGTCGAATAGGAGATGTCGACGTCGTGGTCGAGGATTCGGAATGCGAATGTGAGCTGCGCGAGTTCTTTGTCGGTCATGATGACATTAGGCTGATAGCCGCCTTCAGCCGGACACATTCTGGGGAAGTTGATGCTATAGCGGGTGCGCCAATAGTTTTTTCTAAGATAGCGCAGATGTCGCGCGAGCATTGTGACGTCGGTGCGCCAGTCTTCAAGGCCGATGAGAACTCCCATTCCGATCTTATGGACTCCTGCAGCACCCATTCTGTCGAAGCCATTGACACGCCATTCGAAAATCGACTTCATGCCTTTCGGATGGTAGGTCTTATAGGCTTTTTCATTATAGGTTTCCTGGAAGCATATAACACCGTTGAGACCGCTCTGAGTCAGCCTGAAATAATCTTTTTCCTTCATCGGCATTACTTCAATCGTCAGATTGTTGAAGTAGGGCCGGGCAGTTTTCAGAACCTGCTCAAGATATTCAACACCGTTGAGACGCGGAAATTCGCCGGATACGATCAGTAGATTTTCAAATGGTCCGAGTTTTTTGATTGCCTCGCACTCTGCTTTGACCTGCTCTTGCGAAAGGGTGACGCGGGTAAACGGATTGGAATGGTTGAAACCACAGTAGACACACGCATTAGTGCATGCGTTGGAAACATAGAGCGGGATATACATCGATATCGTTTTCCCGAACCTCTCCAGCGTGTAGTGGTGGGCTTTGCGGGCCATCACTTCAAGGTAGGGCACTGCCGCGGGAGATATTAGAGCCATGAAGTCTTCAATTGCGATCTGGTCTTTGCTCAGAGCAATTTCTACGTGGCGTGAAGTCCGGCTTCGGATGAATTCGGTTGTTTCTTCCCACGAATACTTTTTTAGTTCTTCAGAAAACATTTGAATCTAATTGTTGATGACATATAATTACTGACATGCCGCCCCAGGCATTTTAGGGACGGCATGTCTTTTGTCAGAGGTGATTAAAAACTATAGGTCACACCCAGCGGCATTCTTCCGACGCCAATGAAATGGTGGCTGTTGCTTCCGCCTCCGTTGAGCAGCGGACGCCAGAAGGCCATCGTTGGAGTGAACGTCAAGTGGAACATGTCATTGAGTCTGTAGCGGAACTGCAGTCCGGCTTCGAATTCGGGAGAGACCCGGTTGTCGGCATCGTTGCTCCAGCCGAGCCCGAGTCCGACAAGTCCTGCGAGGCTGAATCTCGAGCGGGTGTTGCCCGTTACGAGTGTTGTCAGGTTAAGAAGGTAGTCGAGATGGAGTGTTCCGATGTTAAGATAGTCCGGTGACCAGTAGCGGTCGATAAAGTCATAGCTCAGCCCAAACTGGACTCCCGAAACATTGGTGAACCAACGTCCGACTGACGCATCTATTGCCCAGGAGACAGTCTTGTGGCTTGTGACGAATGTCTCGCTGAAAAGCGAAGGCCCGAACGATGCTGAGACAAAGTTTCGGTTGAAATCGTCCATAACGAGAACAGAGCCGTCGTCGCCACGTTTCTTATGCATCTGACCGAACTTATAGCTTAGACCGGCCTGAGCGAAGAATGCAGGAGTGAAAGAGCGTGTGTAGCCAGGAATACGCATTGCCTGAAGACGCGGCTCGAGAACAATGTCAAGGCTCTGCGAAAGACGGAATGCCGCACGCAAGCCGGCGCGGGGACCCCAGACGAATTTGTTGTTTACTGTCTGGTAGTGGGCTCCGCCTGCTGAGAGTCCGATGAAAGCGCTGAGGTCAAATATGCGTTCATCATCGAATCCTGCAGCGAGAGTGGTCAGATTCGCAAGATAGTCGGCACCGATCGAGAGCGACCTGTATTTATTGGCGCTAATGTAGTCATATTCGCCGGTCACACGCCATCCGCTTTCCGGAAGGAACCATTTACCGAGCCCGATCGCCACAGTGTGGTTCGAACTCCAGACGCGGCTACGCATAAATACACCGCCGACTGCTTCAAAAAACCATTTATTGGAATTCCGGAAGTCCTCTTCAACGAACTGTTCATTTTTAAAGCGACGCTCCGATCCGGTTCCATTACGATAAGTCAGACCCAGGTTCAAGGTCGTCAACACATTTCGTCTCGCTCCTGAGGGGGAGACATTGCCACCGAAATAGCGCACCGCAGGTTCGAGATAGAGGGCGAAATGGCGGTTAATGTTCCAGATTCCCTGAAAGCCGGCATGAACACCCGGACTCAATTTTTTGCCTTTGCCGGATGCAAATGCTCCGGAAACACCGAGGACAACATTGCCTTCGATTTTGCGGTCGGGGTCAAATCCGTTGAGAGTCGAATTGAGATTCCAGAGATAGTCGATATCGCCGATTGCCACGATGCGGTTGTCATATCTCTTTTCTTTTACGTCTGTACCGGATGCGGTCAGGCGGAGTCCGGAGCTGGGTGTAAACCATTTTCCGATTGAGAGTGCTCCAAGACCGCCGAATTTGTTTGAATTGTCGTTGACATTCTTCATCAGGCGTGATAATCCGCCGGAAACACTGATGAACATATTGTCGCTGAACCGTTCGCTGTCAAAGAGGGAGTTGTCTATGTGGAATCCCGGACGCGGGTTGATCCGATAGCCGAGACCGATAAGCAGAGATGCATTCCAGTCGAAACGATGCCATGTCGTGGCGAAATCAAGATTGTCGGAGTAGAATCCGAATCTCGGCTCAAGAAACAGGTAGGTCGTATTTGACAGATAGAGTCGCGGCTGAAAGCCAACACGGAGACCTGCGGCCATTTTTGTTCCCTCTCCGGATTTGTGGAGAGCTTCAAGCTCAACGCCTCCAAGAGCCATGATTTCAAAACGGCGAGAAGGATTTTCACCTCTTACGAGTGCCGAGAGATTCATCATGTAATCGATAGAAGCGCCGAGAAAGTAAGGCTTGGATCCACCGACGCCTGAATGCCGTCCGGCACCAAGAGTGAAGCGCCATCCGTGGACCGGAGTGATCCAGTCGCCGACGGATACTTCGGCGCGCATTCCGGTTTCCGAACTGATTCCGGTCGCACCGTCGTTACTTCTCATCCAGTCAGCTCCAACTGATCCGGAGAGAAAAAGGTGATCGCCGAATTTCTTTGTTTCAAATCTTGGATTCGGATTGGGACGCTGCAGAACATAGTCGAGAGCGTTCATCGTCGAGTCACGCTGTTCGCTTAGCGCGGGATTTTGGGTAGATGCCAGAATTGAAAGCGGACAAAAAAGAAGTGCCGCGCAGACTGATTTTGTTAATTTAGCTGTAGTCATTCGTCAACCTCCTTTCCTTCAAGGTCTTCTAAAAGTTCGATAATGTCGCCGTCGATTTTGGCGATGTCGCGCAGCTCCGGCTTCAGGCGGAGTGCGTTTTCAAGATGGCTCATTGCGGCCATGTATTCGTCGACACGGTTAGCGGCAATGGCTTTCAGGTATTCTTCCTCAGGGCTGTTTCCCAGTTTCTGGGCCATTGTCCACGCACGGTCGTTGGCTTTCAGTGCAAGCAGGAGCACTACCTCATTGACCGGCGATTCTTCGGAAATTTCCTGAATTGCATTGTCGAAACGTCCGTTCAGGACATCGACATAGAGTTTTGTCTTGTGGTACTCGGGTGTGTCCGGAAGTTCTTCGGCGATAGAATCCGCACGGAGATACTGCTGTGTTGCAAGATAAGCTGCCACGAGGTTGCTTTTTGCTTCAGTCGGGATTTTCTTGGTGCCCGGTTTGACAAATGGTTCGAGAAGCTCCGGATGAGGTTCGTTTCTTTCAAGATACATTGCAGAAAGGTCGTTGGCCGCAACCAGAAATTTGGGATGGACCTCAAGTGCCTTTTTAAGATAGGTCTCTTTTTCTTCCGGAGTCTTGGCCATATATCTGTAAAGACGGAAAAACTCATAGCGGGTCAGAGTGTTCGGTTTGGTCGCATAGACTTCCGCAATTTCATCGTCGGTCAGGTAACGGAATTCTGATGTGATGTACTCATAACTTACTCTGCGCAGTTTGGGAAGATACTTCTCGCGAAGAACCGAATTGTAGTAGGGGAGACGCTTGATGGCGTTGCCCTGAGCTGCGATACCGCTGTGTTTTTTGAGGATACTCTCGATTTCGTCGGCCTTGTCGTTTTCATTTTCCGCGCGCAGAATATCGACGCCGGGGGTCCCACTAAACGCAGGAGAGTAGGGGGGACTTTAGGTGTCAAGGAGGG
>JAIDJZ010000016.1 GCA_029051965.1 Paramuribaculum sp.
CTGCAGCGAATTCTTTGTCGGGGCAATAAGCTATCGGTTCGCCAGCGACGGTTGATTTGCTGAAGGTCCCAAGCCCGGAAATGGTGATTTCCTCTCCTTTGGAGACTCGGTCTTCAACGATGATAAAGAGATCTTTTATGAACTGGACTGCGTCGGATGAGTCGCATCCGGTTTTTTCGGCGATCAGTGAGCCGAGTCTACTGATAGGTATTTTCGCGCTCATCCGAGAAGTTTTTTACGAAGAACGACACTGGTTTTTAGTTCAACTGCCACGCTCGGGGGCATCAGAGTGCGGACACCGGTTTCGGGATCAGTTGAAATCCATTCGTCATTTTTGACTGGCTGAAAAGTTCCGAATCCGGGGATTGCAACCTGTTGTCCTTTTTTGCAGCAATCTCTGACGGTCTCGGCAAAACATTCCAGCAGGTTGCTGATTTTGTCTTTGTGGATGCCGGTTGTTTCAGATAATTGTCCGATTAGGGTTTGATTGTCCATAATCCTCTTTTGTATGGAAATAAGATGAATAGGGGTCAGCCGAAACTGACCCCGGTTTAATCTTGGAAGCGGGTCGGTCTGACATGTAGGAACCGACCCGATGGTTCTCCTCTATGAAGCAGAGTTGAATAAGTTCGATCTGTCGCTTAGTAGCTGCGGGCAAAGATGACACGCTGCTTCGACGGGCGGCCTGTCACCATGCAGACGCCTTCGGTTTTGTCGCCGTCGAGAGGTATGCAGCGGATTGTTGCTTTAGTCTCTGCCTTGACGAGCTCTTCAGTTTCTGTTGTTCCGTCCCAGTGGGCGAGAATGAAGCCGCCTTTTTCGATTTCGGTCTTGAACTCTTCGTAGGTCTCGACGGTGCGGGTCATGGATTCGCGATGTCTGAGAGCTTTCTGATAGATGTTTTCCTGGATCTCTTCAAGGAGGTCTCGGACATATTCTTCGATACCTTCAAGAGCGTGGACGGATTTTTCGAGGGTGTCGCGGCGCATAAGTTCGACAGTGCCGTTTTCGAGGTCGCGGGCACGGATTGCGAGTCGTACGGGTACGCCCTTGAGTTCGTAGTCGGCAAATTTGAATCCCGGGCGGCGGTTTTCGGCGTTGTCATATTTGACGCTGATTCCGAACTGTTTCAGTTTATCCATGATCGGAGCAACAGCGTCGTTGATTGCAGCGAGCTGTTCGGCGTTTTTGTAGATCGGGACGATGACAACCTGAATCGGAGCAAGATGGGGCGGAAGAACGAGGCCGTTGTCGTCGGAATGGGTCATGATCAGCGCACCCATCAGTCGGGTTGACACACCCCATGAGGAGGCCCAAACGTATTCAGGTTTGTTTTCCTTGTTGATGAATGTCACGTCGAATGCCTTTGCGAAATTCTGGCCGAGGAAGTGAGATGTTCCGCTCTGGAGTGCTTTTCCGTCCTGCATCATAGCTTCGATTGTATAGGTGTCGAGAGCTCCGGCAAAGCGTTCGTTAGCAGTCTTCACACCTTTTACGACCGGCACAGCCATGTATTTTTCAGCGAAGTCGGCATAGACATTCAGCATTCTTACGGTTTCTTCTTCGGCTTCCTCTCTTGTGGCATGTGCTGTGTGGCCTTCCTGCCAGAGGAATTCGGCAGTGCGGAGGAACATGCGGGTGCGCATTTCCCAGCGCATGACGTTAGCCCACTGGTTGACGAGAATGGGAAGGTCGCGGTAGGAGTTGATCCAGTTGCGGTAGGTGTTCCAGATGATAGTCTCCGAAGTCGGACGAATGATCAGTTCTTCTTCCAGACGGGCATCGGGGTCAACGACTACGCCTGAACCGTCGGATGCGTTTTTCAGACGGTGGTGGGTCACGACGGCACATTCTTTGGCAAAGCCTTCAACATGTTCGGCCTCGCGGCTGAGGAATGATTTCGGGATCAGAAGAGGGAAGTAGGCGTTCTGGTGGCCTGTTTCCTTGAACATACGGTCGAGCTGCTGTTGCATTTTTTCCCAGATGGCGTAGCCGTAGGGTTTGATCACCATGCAGCCGCGTACGGCAGACTGCTCGGCGAGATCAGCTTTTATAACTAAGTCGTTGTACCACTGCGAGTAGTTGTCGGCCCGCTTGGTCAGATCTTTCAATTCTTTTGCCATTTTCTATACTAATATGGTAATGAGAGGTTGTTCTAATATTAATGCAAAATTAATCAAAATGATTCAAATATCTTTCCGCCAGAGGCTATTTTTTGCCGGATGCTTCTTCGATCAGCTTTGGACCGGGGATGAAATAGAACTCAATGCGTCGGTTCTTCCGCCTGTTCTCGCGGGTCAGGTTGTCGGCAACGGGCTTGGACGCGGCAAGACTTTCGGGAATGATTATCATCTCCTCCGGGATTTTGTTGGCGTCGATCATTTTCCATACCCAGTCATAGAGGCTGTTCATGCGGGTATCGGTCAGTTCGCCCTGATAGGTTTCGGAGCCAGTGTTGTCGCAGCTAACGGCGTAGACAACCTTGAAGAGATAGGGATCTTTCATCAGCGGAATCAGTTCCTGCAGGGAACGGTCGGCGTATTTTGAAAGGAGGGTGTCGTTTGGGTTGAACAGCTCGTCGGCCGGATAGGTGACGACAAACACTTCGTTTTCGCGATCGAGACGGGTTCCGATGACGGATCTAATGGCCTCGGGGAGTCGTTTGCTGAAGGTCTCGGCAATCGATTTCATGCGTGCGGCAACTCCCGTCTTGGCTTCCTGCGGGACTTTTGGAGTCGCGAGGTTTTCAGAAAAATCCATGTCCATAAACACCTCTTCGAGAAAGTCGGGATAGGGGTTTTCGGCTGTTTGTGCTGACGATGTGAGCCAAGGGGCCAGGCAGGCGAGGATTAGGATCAGATGTTTCATGTGATGGGAGCGGATGGAGTAACTGTTTAGTCTGAAAGCATTTCGGCATCCAAAGCGTCTTCATAGGCCAGCTCGGCGCTGATGAGTGCTTCGAGATGGTCGGGGCTGACTTTGCAGGCCTTGTCTTTCTTCAACATACGTCTGGCGTAGTCGATTAGTTCACTGACAATGTCAATTTCCTCTTCGTCAGAATCATTTTCATTTTCGATCTCAACGTCCAGAAGGCCGTTCATTTCATAGTAGTCCCAGATCATGTCGACAATGTTGAGGAGATCATCGTCGGAATAATTGACGTTTTCCGGGAGTGCGCGGCGCATCTCTTTTAATACTGCTGATTCATCGAATTCTTTCATATCAGGCAAGAATGAAGGGTTAGTCTTGAATATTCGTTTCAATCATTGAGGAGCGAAGTGAGTGGAGCGTTGGGGTGGGAGTGCTGTGGCGACTGGCCGTGAGAGGGTCATTTGTCAGTCGAAGAGTCCCTCCGGAAGATCCATTGTTATGACTTTCGCTTCCGGATCGATTTCGGTTATGAGGTCTTCGGCAACAGGAACCAGATGCTGGTTGCCGTCGGTCGAGCGTATGATGAACAGTATGTTTTCGGTCGAATCGTCGAAGTCGATGATTTCGCCTGCTGTTGTTCCGTCGCAGTTGTCGAGTGTAAAGCCGATAAAATCCGACAGATAGCCGCCTGAGGAATCGAGGGAGTCGTCAATCTCGACATCGTCTTTCAAGGCGTAGTAGTCGTGGCCGCACAGCTCTTTGGCCGGTGTCGTATAAACATCTACGAGCCCCCGCGACCAGCACCAATGTCGGGTG
>JAIDJZ010000160.1 GCA_029051965.1 Paramuribaculum sp.
CTTCCGACAACAGTCTTTACATTCGACGCTGTGCCGCGGTTGATATTCACACACTCGCGGATAGTCGTATTGTCACCGATAATAGCGACAGTCTCCTCTCCGACAAATTTCAGATCCTGAGGAATTCCGGAAATCACCGCCCCGGGGAAAATGTTACAGTTCTTACCGATGCGAGCACCTTCAAGAATTGTCACATTGCTGCCGATTCTTGTGCCTTCTCCGATTTCCACATTCTGCTCGATTGTCACAAACGGGTCGATGACAACGCTCGGATGAATCTTCGCAGCGGGATGAATATAAGCTAAGGGTTGTTTCATTTTGTCAATCTTTTAGAGAGTGTTTGCCTGACAGTTCAAGGTTTGATCAGGCTTTATTCTTAATAATCTGAGCCATGAACTCACATTCCGAGACGATCTTCTCCCCGACAAATGCAAGGCCCTTCATAACAGCCATGCCACGGCGCATTTCAGTCATAAATGAAATGTGGAATATCAGCGTATCGCCCGGAACGACTTTCTGACGGAACTTCACATTGTCGATCTTCATGAAATAGGTCGAATACAGCTCTGGATTCTCGACAGAACTCAACACAAGCAGTCCGCCCGTCTGAGCCATTGCCTCGATCTGGAGCACACCCGGAAGCACAGGCTCCTGAGGGAAGTGGCCGGTGAAGAAAGGTTCGTTGGCTGTAATGTTCTTGACTCCGACAATATAATTTTCTCCTTGTTCGATAATCTTGTCGACAAGAAGCATCGGATAGCGGTGCGGAAGAAGCTCACGGATGCGGTTGTTGTCCATCAGCGGCTCCTTATTGGGATCATAGATCGGAGCCTGCATGTCCTGACGCTTTATCTCCTTGCGGATCTTCTTGGAAAACGCCGTGTTGATGCTGTGGCCAGGACGCGTTGCGATAACCTTGCCCTTGAGCGGACGTCCGATGAGTGCGAGATCGCCGAGAACATCCATCAGCTTATGACGGGCCGGCTCATTCGAACATGTAAGAGGACGCTCCTGGATGAAACCGAATTCACTGACCTCCTTGTGCTCGACATTCATCATGTCGGCCAGATTGTCAAGAGCAGCCTGCTCCATCGGAGTGTCATAAATGACAACAGCATTCTGAAGGTCGCCGCCCTTGATAAGATTTGCCTTGACGAGAGGTTCGATCTCACGGACAAAAACGAATGTACGGCTCGTGGCAATCTCCGACTTGAAATCATCCAGCGAATCAAGAGAAGCATACTGATTATTGAGCACAGGCGAATCATATTCAACCTTTACATCTACTGAGAATCCCGTATCGGGCAGAACAATGATCGATGCTCCCGTCTCGTCGTTTCTCACCTCAAGCTTCTGCTTGACGATATAGAAGTCCTTGTCTTCTTTCTGCTCAACGACTCCGGACTCCTCGATCTTTTTGCAGAACTCGGCCGCGCTGCCGTCAAGAATAGGCATTTCAGGGCCCGAGATACGGATCAGAACATTGTCGATTCCGGCCGCATAAAGCGCTGCCATTGCATGCTCGATAGTGCTGACCTGCACATCGCCGCGTTTGATTACGGTTCCGCGTTCGGTAGCTACCACATTTTCTGCGAGTGCGTCGATGACCGGCTCGCCTTCGAGATCCGTTCTTTGGAATTTATACCCGTGATTGTCGGGGGCGGGAAGGAACTCCGCTTCGATGACCAGACCCGTGTGAAGACCTTTTCCCTGGACCACAAACGGGGCGTTGAGCGTCATTTGCTTCATATTTCTGTTGTCTTGAATTGGTTTTTATTGGTTTTCAGTCTCTTTCTCAATGCGATCGACTCTCTTGTAGAGTTCAGGAAGATCCTTGATCATTATTGCCTGACGGCCATAGACTCCGATCGGAACCGCAGGCGTTCCGAATAGACGGGCGCGATCAGGCACACTTTCCTTGACTCCCGACTGAGCGGCAATCTGTACGTTGTCGCCGACCTTTATGTGGCCGGCAAGACCGACCTGACCGCCTATCATACAGTTCTTGCCGACTTTTGTCGAACCAGCAATTCCGCCCTGCGCTGCCATTGCGGTATTTTCTCCGACAACGCAGTTGTGGGCAATCTGAACAAGATTATCAATCTTAGCACCTTTTTCCACACGCGTGCTACCCATCATGGCCCGGTCGACTGTCGTATTGGCCCCGATTTCCACATCGTCGGCAATCACGACATTTCCGATCTGAGGAATCTTCTCAAATCCTGTAGGCGTCGGAGCGAAACCGAATCCGTCTGCCCCGATCACTGACCCCGAATGAAGTATGCAGTTCTTTCCGATCTCACAGCCATGATAGATCCGGACTCCGGAATAAATAATCGTGTTATCGCCTATTGTCACGCCCCGGCCGACATAGGCCTGAGGAAAAATTTTCACATTCTTGCCAAGCTTCACACCCTCGCCTATATACGCG
Source organism: Paramuribaculum sp. (assembly GCA_029051965.1). Classification (GTDB taxonomy): domain Bacteria; phylum Bacteroidota; class Bacteroidia; order Bacteroidales; family Muribaculaceae; genus Paramuribaculum. The sequence continues at coordinate 2,432 of JAIDJZ010000160.1, forward strand.
AAAGCGCCGACATATATACCCTCGGGAAGTTCCACACCCGAAGCAACAAATGACGGCTGCTCAACGCCCTCATAGACCGGCTTGGTCATCTCCTCGACCATCTTGAGCAGACGCGCCACGGTCGCATAGGGATCGGCGACACGGATAAGTGTGGCACTGACCGGATGCTCGGCAACAAAATCGTTGCTCACAAGTACGGCCGACGAGCCTGTTGTATAAATATACTG
>JAIDJZ010000161.1 GCA_029051965.1 Paramuribaculum sp.
CGAGCTTATTTTTTAGCCGATTCCGGTGCGGAGGGAAGGAGAATATCGAGATATTCGACTGATCGACAATCCGGAAGTGGCAGAAAAGAAGCAGCAGATTGTATAAAAGATTTTCGTTCACTTACTATCGTTTAAATTTGAACTCTTACTTATTGTATTAAACTTACAACAGCGCGGAAACCACATGGTTCGGTCTTTTTTTTTCGCACTCGACGCCTGCGGTCAGCCATATTTGCTTATTCTGACAAGCGACGGCTCGTCCGTGATCTTGATTTCGCGGCCGTCGACAACGATCAGATGCTCATTGACAAACGTCGTAAGCGTCCTGATCGCATTCGACGTCGTCATGTTCGAAAGGCTCGCAAGATCCTCTCGCGACATATACATACGAAGCGTCACTCCGTCCGCCTCATAGCCATATTGCTGCCGGAGAGCGACAAGAGTCTCAGCCAGACGGCCGCGGATATGCTTCTGCGTCAGATTGACCGTACGCGTGTCCGCACTGCCGAGATTGCGTGAAAGCTCGTGGAGAAAAAACCACATGACATCCCTGTTGCTCTCGATCAGACGGCGCACAACATCGAGAGGAATCATCCCGATTTCCGAAAGCTCCATCGCAGCGGCAGTATGGACATAGACCTCACGCGCAAAATATGCCCGGTAACCGAAATACTGAACCGGGCTGACAAGACGAAGAATCTGCTGACGGCCTCCCGCCCCATCCTTATAGAGCTTTGCGCGGCCTTTCAGCAGCACAAAGAGATGCTCGGGATTCTCGCCTTCCGCATAGATGATCTGGTTTTTCTTGAAGCGCTGGAGACAGAAACTGTCTGTCACCATACGCTTCTCATCGTTTGACAGCACGGACCAGAGGTCCGCCATATCCTCGCCGATGACCTGTTCAAGGGCTTTCTTTATCATTGCAATCGCCGTAAAACTATGTTTTATAACACATGCAAAGGTAAAGAATCTTCTTCAATCCTGCAACAAAAATGTTACAAACTTCCCACTGATCACCTTCTGGACTCCCCTAACGGTTGTAGAATTCGAGAATCCGGCGGCGAAGAATCAGCTCATATCGCGACTGGACTGTCGAGATCCGCGACTTGATATATTCGGCGCGGGTCTGCTCAAGCTCCGTCGAATTGGCGCGGCCGAATTCAAATTTGACTTCCATAGCCTCGAAAGCCGCCCTGGTCGCATCCTCTGCGACAATCGCCGCCTCAAGCTTACTCTCTGCCGCCACAGCCTGAAGATGCGCCTGCTGAATCGACTTATAGAGATTGCTGCTCACATCCTCCTGACGCAGACGAGCCGTTGTCATGGCGACTTCTGCCCTCCTCACCCGGTTACGGGTCGCAAACGCGTCAAAAAGCGGAATCGAGAGCGTAAATCCGACCGACGTATTGAAATTGTCACGCATCTGACGATGAAACGGAGCGTTTTCAAAACCGTTCAGATGATAATAGCTGCTGCCGATTCCGGCATTGAACGACAGGCGAGGCAGATAGCCCGTTTTCGCAAGACGGATATTCCTGTCAGCGGCCTCTGTCTCATAGCGGGCGGCAAGAACCCCGTGGTTCGACTGCAATGCCGACGTATAGACTTCGTCCGACGAAAGCGTCCGCGACTGCTCTTCCGGCAGAGGCCTGACATCGAAACCATCGCTCGACGGCAGCTGTAGAAGCTGCGACAGGTCGAGCAGCGCAAGCATACGGTCATTGCGCGCATTGACAACACTCAGATTGTCTTTCGCCACCTGCGCCTCTGCCTGCGTCAGCTCAAGCTCCGGTAGCTTTCCCTCCTCGACAAGAATCCGGCTGCGTTCAAGCTGAACCTCCGACAGACGCTTCTGCTCGCTCGCGACATCCTCCAGTTCTCCGGCATAGAGCACCTGAAGATACTGCACGATGACCTGAAGCTCCACATTATCTTTCGTCGCCTCGACCTGTTCGGCCACCGTTTTCAGATAAGCCCTCGAATAGTCAAGCTGGCGGACAGCCGACAAGCCCTGGAACAGTGGCAGCGAAACGCCGACACTCCATCCCGTCTGCGACGTATTGCGGTTGGCATACGTATTCTCGGCCGTCAGACCGCGGCCGAAATTAAACGACTGACTCGCCTGCGCCTGCGCCTCAGGCAGAAATGCATCCTTTGCCTCCGTAACTCCAAGCTCGGCCGAATAGCGGTCGACCATAGCGTTTTTGACTGAAATATTGTGCGAGACCGCATAATTGATACAACTGTCCAGACTCCATTTCTCAGCCGCATCCATCTGGGAAAAAACCACAAGGAGCGCTGCTGCTATTACAAATCGTTTCATCGGTTATTCTGATTATTTATCCGTTTATCCGTTCATTTCTGAGTGGCCGTTTCCTGACCTCGCAGAAGAGCTTTACTGTCAATCCCGCTCTTGACCTCGATATTGATCCCGTCGCTCACGCCTGTCACGATCGGAACCCGTCTGAACGTCTGCGTCGGAACCGAATCGATCAGACAGTAGACAAACGTCGAATCTCCCGAGAACTCAACGACACTCTCGGCGACACGCAACACATTATCCGCACGCTTAAGCCCTACACGCGCATTAGCACTGTAGCCCGCACGCATATTGACTCCGGGATCGGCATTGAGCGCGGCCTTCAGTTCAAACGTATTGGCACCCGTCGTCGAACTCCCCTTCGGTGAGATATACTCGATCGTAGCACTCGCCTCGAAATCCGGAATCGCCCCGACCGTAATCGTCATAGGCATCCCGACAGCCAGCGACCCGATCTCAGTCTCATCGACCGTCCCCTTGAATATAAGATTGGTCATGTCTGCGATCGTAGCGATCGTCGTGCCATCGTTGAACGTATTTGACTGAATGACCGACGATCCGACCTTGACCGGCACATCAAGCACAAGACCGGCCGTCGTCGCGCGCACCTGCGTGTTGCTCTCCGACGCATTATATTGTGAGACCCCTTTCTTGACAATATCGACCGCATCAGCCGCCGAAACGACCTCCTCTTTTGCTCGGCTCAGCTCCGAAAGCGTTGTCTCATACTCCTCACGCGAAATCACCTTACGGTCATACAGATTCGTGTTGCGCTGATGACGCGTCTCGACATCGCGCAGATTGATCCGCGCCAGATTCAGACGGTTTTCCGCCGACGACAGCTGCTGAGCATCCGGAATGACCTTGATGACAGCGATCACATCGCCCGCCTTCACCATATCTCCGGCCTCGACATTGATCTGAGTGATGATTCCCGAAATCTGGGGTTTGATGTCGATCTCGTCACGAGGCTCGATCGTCCCCGTAAGCACCGCAGTCCGCTCGACCTCACCCATTGTCGGGCTGACAAGCTCATAGCTGGTCTCTTTAGGCCGGGAATTCAGATAGAGATAGACAAACGTCGCAATAAACGCACACCCGAGAAGGGTCCATAGAAAAATGCGCAAAATTCTTTTCATCATGCTTGTATTATAATTTTTCGTTATTTGATTCTATGTAAGTCGTGTAAATTATTTTATACTTTCCAAAGGATGGATTTTCAGGCGGTATTTTTTCGAAGATGAAGATGACTTACTTTCTTCTATTTATCGTTGAGCGCCTCGACAGGCTTTATTCTCATCGCCTTCAGCGCCGGAATGATACCCGCGAGAGTCCCAAGTATAAGAAACGCGACAACAATTCCTGCGGCATCCGCCGGTGCAAGCTCGAAATGAGCCGACCCCAGAATCGGATCATATGTCAGCTTTTCCGTAAGAGCCAGTGCGCCGACCGCGAAACAGACTCCCGTAACGCCCGACACTGCCGTCAGCGTCATGCTTTCCGTCAGGATCTGGACAATGATGTCGGACGGCTTGGCTCCGATCGCACGCCGGATTCCGATCTCCCGTGTGCGCTCCTTGACGATGATCCACATTATATTTCCGACACCTATCACACCCGCAAGCAGCGTTCCAGCCCCGACAAAAAGAGCGAGCAGACTGATACCCATGAACAGATTGTCGACCATCTCGAACTGCTCCGAAATATCCATGAACCACATCGCCTTGTCATCATCCGGCGAAATCGGATGATTCATCGTTACCGAACGCCATAGCCACGCCTTCGCCTCTGTCGGAGTGTGACCCGGAACAGCAGTAAAAATCAGCGTGTTGACATCAGTCCCAAGATTGAATGCGCGCCGCATCGTCGCCGCAGGCACTATCGCCGAATCATCAAGACGGCAGCCGATAGAGCCCTCTCCCTTCTGCCCGATCACCCCGACAACCTGAAAATAGATCCCATTGATCTCCATATAGTGGCCCAGAGGACTCTCGTTGCCGAACAGCTCCGACGCGACATTCTTTCCCAGCGCAACGACCTTTCGCAAGCCCCGGTTGTCCGTCTTATTTAGCTCACGCCCCTCATAGACAACCGGAATCTGCATCTTGAAATAATCCTCCTCCACACCCATCATCTGACCGCTCGCCGACTTCGTCCCGTACTTCATGCGTCCGACATTGTTGATCATCGCCGACGAATACTCCAGAATCGGACAGATCCGACGGAAATAATCGACATCATCCGTAGTCAGCGTCCACGCACGCCCCTTTTTGAATCCGCGATAGGGCTTCGTTGTGCGGTCTGGGAACGCCCCGCCAAGATTTGTGGCAAAACCCTGGAAGTTTCTCATCATCATTCCCTGAAGACCGGCGGCCCCGCCCCAGAGCATTCCGAGCATAGCCGTACCCCAGAAAATCCCGAAAGCAGTCAGAAACGTACGGGTCTTGTTGCGCGAAAGAGTTGCGATAATCTCGCGCCAGTTATCTCTGTCAAAAATTGGATTCTTCATTTTCCAGTCTGTTTATTACTCGTCGCGCAACGCTTCGACAGGTTTCACTTTAGTTGCCTTGATCGCCGGAAACAGGCCGGCAAGCGCCCCGGCGACAATCAGAACGACTGTCACCTTGATCGCGATCGACAGATCGACCGTCGGATCTTTGAGAAACGGCGTTTCCTTCGTCAGATAGTCAATGACGCCCGTGACAATCATTCCGAGAGCGACACCCGCATAACCGAACAGAGTCGTGATGACAACGCTCTCCGTCACGATCTGAACCAGAACCGAACGCGGTTTCGCCCCGATCGCCCGTCTGATGCCAAGCTCATGCGTCCGCTCGCGCACCGACACAAACATAATGTTGCTCACTCCGACGATTCCCGAAAGCAGTGTGAATATACCGATCACCCAGACTGCATAATCGAGAATACTCATCGCAGTCATCTGTGTCAGATAAGACGTGAAACGGTTCCATATATGCACCGCGCTCAGGTCTTCCGGATCGAAATCATGGGCACGCGCCAGCGTCGCCCTGACCTCATTCTCCACAGCCGCTCCGTCTGCCTCATTCTCGACATTTCTGATTCTGACCGTCATGTCGGAAACCTTGTCGTCATTGCCCGAGAGAAACATTGCCGTAGTGAAGGGAATATATGTCGACTTCTCCCAGTCATGGGCATAGACCACGACAACCTGCCGCGCCACACCCAGAAGCGTGACCGTCTGCCCGACTGCTTCAACGTCGTCGCCAAACAGAGTCCGCGCATTCTGCTCGTGGAGCACAATGACCTTACGCTTCTGTTCCAGATCACGGTCATTGAGAAAACGCCCGCTGATCATCTTGAGCTTCGCCCGCTCCGCCTCGGCCGGAAAATGCCCGTAGACATTGTTGCTTATATAATCGCGCGGAGTCGACACCTTGACCGTGTCAAGCGTCTTCGCCGCTATGACCTGATCGACATGCTCGCGGTTTTCCGACTCGATGACGCCTATATCGCCATTCTCCAGCTTGATCTGACGGCCGTCGGAATAACCCTTGTAGGCCTTGCTCGTGAAACCGCCGTAGACACTGATCGACCGCGCATTGTCGATCGTCATATGCGAAGCGAAACCATTATACACCCCGCGGCTCATTCCGAGCAGAACTATAAGCATGAAAATGCCCCAGGCCACAGCGAGACCCGTCAGAGCCGTGCGCATCTTGTTGTTCGACAGCGTCTGGAATATTTCTCTGAAAAGATCAATCATCAGCGTGAAGAAGTTAAGTAAGTGTTCAAATTTAATTTATACAATATGCGAGCTTATTTTTTTTGCCGATTCCGGTGCGGAGGGAAGGAGAATATCGAGATATTCAACTGATCGACAATCCGGAAGCGGCAGGAAAGAAGCAGCAGATTGTATAAAAGATTTTCGTTCACTTACTATCGTTTTAATTTGAACTCTTACTTATGATTTCGTTATCCGGAACAATCAGACCGTCCGAAATGCGGATCACACGGTCCGTCTGAGCACCGCCTCCCGGGTCATGCGTGACAATCAGAATCGTCATTCCCTCCTCGTTCAGTTCACGGAAAGTTGCCATCACATCGCGCGATGTCTTCGAATCGAGAGCGCCCGTCGGCTCGTCCGCAAGAATGATCGAAGGATTCGTGATCAGAGCGCGGGCAATCGCCACACGCTGCTTCTGTCCCCCCGACATCTCCCCCGGAAGATGATGCGCCCTGTCCGCAAGACCCATACGCTCAAGCTGCTCCATCGCAAGTTTGTTACGCCTCCGGCGCGAGACACCCTGATAGAACAGCGGCAAAGCGACATTCTCGACCGCATTCTTATAGTTGATCAGATTGAACGACTGAAAAACGAAACCGATCAGACGGTTTCGCAACTCAGCCGCACGGTTCTCCGTAAGATCCTTGACCAGCACACCGTTGAGATAATACTCCCCGCTGTCATAATTGTCCAGAATCCCGAGAATATTCAGAAGGGTTGACTTTCCCGAACCCGAAGCGCCCATTATAGACACAAGCTCCCCGCGACGTATCTCGAGATTGATCCCCTTGAGGACATGCAGCGGAACTGCACCATCATAGGTTTTATTTATTTCCGTGAGGCGCAGAATTGCCTCGTCTTCTTGTTGCATGTATCGTTTGCTTATTATTGGTTTCACTTTAAGAAACTGTTTAAATTTAGTTGTGGGATTAATTGAGAGGATTTTATGAGGTGTTTTTACGAGTGGAAGAGGGAGCATAGCGGGCTATGTGACCGATGAGACTCGGTGAAAACAACCATAAAAGACCTCAATAAACCCACAAGAATGATGTATAACATTTTTTTCGTAGTA
>JAIDJZ010000162.1 GCA_029051965.1 Paramuribaculum sp.
TTGAATTCTGATGTGCCGAAATTCGATTTCACACACTCCAATTCCACATGCAATCCTTCTTTCAAGTTTTTCACTAATTGTGTGCTGATGTATTAAATTACCTTATCATCGCATCTCTCCGGCGCTTTTTGTCTTGTTCTTCAGTCACGTAGCTACGGCTACGCTCCTTCATCACAAGACAAAAATCACTCAGAGATATGCGACCCCAGCATTAACAAATATTGGGGAACCGGCTCTAAATCAGCAGCTGCCCTCTTTCGGTTTTATTCCGGAGGAGGGCAGCTGTTGTAAAAAAAAATGTCTGGTCGGAGATCCGGCATCAGTAAAGGGTTTTGGCGCAGGGGAGTGGTCTGTCGGAAGCCATGCTGTGAAAAAAATTAAGGTAATTCAAAAACCATTTTTCGATCGGTGATGTTTACATTACAGATTTTACAAACACACCCAACTATTTAGTTATGAAAAAGGTTTTTTTAATGATTACGCTCATGTTAGGATGCATGACCGTTTTCGCTCAGAAGATTGACAAGAACGAGGCTAAACAGTTAAAGGCTTTTCTTTCTCAGCCTGCTGAAAAGGATGCCACAAATGCCGCCGCTCTTAAAGTTACCGACCTCAATAATATTGCCGGAATCGAAGGTGTCAAAGTTGAAAACGGCCATGTCACCTCGATCGAATGGGGCGACAAGCATCTTGCCGGAACTCTTGATGTCTCGGGCTTCACGGCCCTTAAGAAACTGGATGTTTCCCGTAATAAACTGACCGGCCTTGATGCTTCCGGCTCAACGGCATTGTCTGAACTGAACGCTTCGAGAAATCAGCTCGCTTCGGCTGACGTAAGCGGATGTAGCTCGCTCTACAAGCTTTCGCTCAACCGCAACCGAATGACCGAGATTGAACTCGGCGATCTCCCTCTGATTGAAAACATCAACGTGGCCAACAACTATTTCGTCAGCCTTGATGTTTCGAACTCGGCGACCCTCAAGACCCTCAACTGCCAGGGCAACCATCTTGAAAATCTGACAGTTTCCGGTTGTCAGGCACTTAAGAATCTTTATTGCGGCTACAACAAGCTGACCAGTCTCAACCTGATGGGAGTCGCAGCGCTTCAGAATCTTAATGTCGATGACAATGAAATCAAGACAATGATTGTTTCCGGTCTTCCCAGTCTTGCCACATTTGTCTGCAGCGACAACAGGATGACATCTCTCGGAGTCCGCAACTGCAACAATCTTCTTGACCTCGTCTGCTCCTACAATGACCTGACGACCCTCAGTGTCGAAGGCTGCACCAATCTGACATTCGTCGACTGCTCCTACAACGACCTGACAACACTGACTCTCTCGAATCAGACTTTCCTCCAGCGTCTGCTCTGCAACAACAACCAGCTCAACACAGTTGATGTTTCATTCGATTCGGCTCTGACCTATATCAACTGCCGCTACAACATGATTACAGACTTCCGCACAATCGGATGCGACAATCTGAGAATGGTTGCATGTCAGTGGAATTTCTAATGAGACTTCTGAGTATCATACTAAATATGTGATATGATCTATTTCCGGACCCCGCCGTTGAGGCGGGGTCTTTTCGTTTGAATGTGCCGGAGCGCCGACTCGGTGCCGACTCGGAGGACGGCTGTTGGCTATGTGGGAAAAAATCAGTAAATTTGCAGACTGAATCCACTCCCTCGATTAAATAAAAAACATCGCGACTGAATGAAAAATATAAGAAACTTTTGTATCATAGCCCATATTGACCACGGTAAGAGTACACTTGCAGACCGTCTGCTTGAATACACCAACACCGTCGGAGGAAAGGACATGCAGGCTCAGGTCCTTGATGACATGGACCTCGAACGTGAGCGTGGAATCACAATCAAAAGCCATGCGATCCAGATGGACTACAATTACAAGGGCGAGCGCTACGAGCTGAATCTGATTGACACTCCGGGACACGTCGATTTCTCCTATGAGGTCTCGAGATCGATCGCAGCCTGTGAGGGCGCACTTCTCATTGTCGATGCCTCGCAGGGAATCCAGGCCCAGACGATCTCGAATCTATATATGGCGATCGAGCATGATCTTGAGATTATCCCTGTGATCAACAAATGCGATCTTGACAGTGCCAAACCGGAAGAGGTCGAGGATCAGATTGTCGATCTGCTGGGATGTGACCATGAGTCGATCATCCGGGCGAGCGGAAAGACAGGCATGGGTGTGGAATCTATTCTCGATGCGATCATTGAGCGGATTCCTGCTCCGCAGGGCGATCCCGAAGCTCCTCTGCAGGCTCTGATTTTCGATTCGGTTTTCAATCCTTTCCGCGGCATCATTGCCTATTTCAAGATTGTCAACGGAAAGATCCGCAAAAATGACTTCGTGAAATTCGTATCGACCGGCAAGGAATACCATGCTGATGAGATCGGCGTGCTGAAACTCGACATGATCCCTAAAGAGGAGCTCTCTGCCGGAACTGTCGGCTATATCATTTCCGGAATCAAAACCTCGAAAGAAGTCAAGGTCGGTGACACGATTACCCACGTCGGACGCCCGTGCGACAAGGCGATCGAAGGCTTCGAGGAGGTCAAGCCGATGGTGTTTGCCGGAGTCTATCCGATCGAAACCGAGGATTTTGAAAACCTGCGTGCCTCCCTCGAGAAGCTGCAGCTCAACGACGCTTCGCTGACATTCCAGCCCGAATCGTCGATGGCGCTCGGATTCGGTTTCCGTTGCGGATTCCTCGGTCTTCTCCACATGGAGATCATCCAGGAGCGTCTCGGACGCGAGTTTGACATGGATGTCATCACGACAGTCCCCAACGTTTCCTATCGTGTCTATGATAAACACGGGAAGATGACGGAGGTCCACAATCCGTCGGGGCTGCCTGACATCACTCTGATCGACCACATCGAGGAACCCTACATCAGAGCCTCTGTGATCACGGCCGCCGATTATATCGGTCCGATCATGACGCTTTGTCTCGGCAAGCGCGGAGAGCTGGTCAAGCAGGAGTATATTTCCGGAAACCGAATGGAAATGATTTTCGACATGCCGCTCGGGGAAATCGTGATAGACTTCTACGACAAGCTTAAGAGCATATCGAAAGGCTATGCTTCGTTTGACTATCATCTCCATGACTTCCGCGAGTCGAAGCTCGTCAAGCTTGACATTCTTCTCAACGGTGAGAGCGTCGACGCCCTTTCGACTCTGACTCATGTCGACAATGCGGTCACTTTCGGACGCCGAATGTGTGAGAAGCTCAAAGAGCTTATTCCGCGCCAGCAGTTCGACATCGCTATTCAGGCAGCCATCGGCGCGAAGATCATCGCACGCGAAACGATCAAGGCTGTCCGCAAGGATGTGACCGCAAAGTGTTATGGCGGTGATATTTCGCGTAAGCGTAAACTTCTTGAAAAACAGAAAAAAGGTAAGAAGCGCATGAAGCAGATCGGCTCCGTCGAGGTGCCGCAGAAAGCATTTCTTGCCGTGCTCAAACTCGATTGATCATGCTGCGGCGCGGTGCCGCAACCTATTTGTGAGCTGAAGCGTTAGATAACTGAAGAGATCTGTGATATCCTGTAGGGGAGCGTTGCCGGTTGGGCGCTCTCGGGGGTATCCGCTTCGGCAGGCGCGCTCTCGGTCTCTGCTATTGTGTAGCGGGGCGGATATGCTGTGCCGGTTATTACGTCGTGAAGACTCCAGCCGGATACATCCAACATTTCAACTATTATGTCAGAAAATACACTTAACAAAAATTCAAAACAGTCAGGATCGGAAGAACGCAATCGCCATGACACTCGTGGCTCAGAAGCCTTTTTTGCCGCGCGTCAGGCGCTGCGTCGTCATGCCAGCGGGGGTAACATCCTGATATTTGCGACTATCCTTGCGCTGATCGTAGCGAATATTCCGGGTATTAATGCGACTTACTTCGAGTTCTGGAATCAGCCGGTGCGCCTTCAGATCGGTGACTTTAATCTCTTCAGCCATTCCGGAGAGCCGATGACGATGCTTCAGTTCATCAACGATGCTCTGATGGCGATCTTTTTCTTTACGATCGGTCTGGAGATCAAGCGAGAAGTCCTTGTCGGAGAACTGTCGTCGTTCCGGCAGGCGCTCCTGCCCATTATGGGGGCGATCGGAGGAATGATTGTTCCGGTCTCGATCTTCTTCTTTATGAGCCGCGGCACAGACTACACAGCCGGAACGGCCATTCCGATGGCAACGGATATTGCCTTTTCGCTCGGTGTGCTTGCCATGCTCGGATCAAGAGTCCCGTTGTCGCTTAAAATATTTCTGACAACGCTTGCGGTTGTCGACGACATCGGCGGTATCATTGTGATCGCCGTGTTCTACAGCACTCACATTGACTTCATGTCACTCGTCTACGGACTTCTGCTTCTTGGGGTGCTTCAGCTCGGCTCCGTGCTCCATCTCAAGAGCAAGATTTTCTATCTCGGAATCGGAGGTCTGGTCTGGTTTCTCTTTCTCAATTCGGGAGTCCACCCGACGATTGCCGGAGTGCTTGTCGCTTTCTGCATACCGGCCACGCCTGTATTCGCTCCGAAACGTTATATAAAGACAATACGCAGGGCTATTTCGAATTTCAATCAGGATGACGATGAGAGCCTTTCGCGAAAGTCGATCCTCGACAAGCAGCAGATGAACTGGCTGAAGGAGATCGAGTCGGCTTCCGACAAGGTGATTTCTCCGTTGCAGGAACTTGAAGACTCGCTCCACGCCGTAGTCAACAACTTCATAATTCCGCTATTTGCTTTCGCCAATGCCGGCATATTTCTTCTTGACATCGAGCCGTCGACGATTTTTGAAGGACTCAGCCTTGCGATAATCATTGGTCTTGTTGCGGGTAAATTCCTCGGGATCTTCTGCTTCTCGTGGCTGACAGTCATGTTGAAGCTTGCTCCTATGCCTGAGCGCGCCAACTGGAAGATGCTGGCTTCGATCTCGGTGCTCGGAGGAATCGGTTTCACAGTCTCGCTTTTCATTGCCAATCTCTCGTTCGGAGGGGGAGCGGAAGCGCTTCTCAATCATGCCAAGATCGGAATTGTCGTAGGCTCGTTGCTTTCAGGCGTGCTCGGATATCTGTGTC
>JAIDJZ010000163.1 GCA_029051965.1 Paramuribaculum sp.
AAGCTCCTGCCTGGAGTCGTTCGGAATTGAGGAAAGGGTCGTTGTCATTTCTTCATATACTTTTTATAAAGAGGCACAAACACCACAATTCCCGAGGCCACAATGACAAAGGCCACCCAGAGCGTGAACGGGCGGCTCGTTACCAGTAGGAAACAAAGCGCAAGCCAGAGGATTAGCAGGCATGCAAATCTGAATTTATGAGAATTTGTCATGGCGGTTACTCGATGATTTTTCATGTCAGCATAGCTAACAATGTTGCAAAATTAACGAAAAAAGGCAATAAAACATGCATCTCTCGCCGGAATTTTCACGACAGGAAAGCCGGGAGTTGGGGCTGTCGCTGATTTTTTGTAATTTTGCCCTCCGTCACGACGCCCTCCTCGTGTCGGTCGGTAGTCCGCGCTCTCGCGGGATCTGACATGACGTCCGGACGGGTAGAATTCAGAACACAGGTACAGGTACAATTTATAAAATGAAGACAGACATTGAAATCGCGCGTGAGGCGCGCCTTGCTCCCATCGAAGAAATTGCCGACAAAGCTGCGATCAGCCGTGACCGCCTTGAGAACTATGGCAGATTCATTGCGAAAGTCGCACCCGTGCGAGGCGAGACCGAATCCGCTGCCGGCGGAAAGCTCATTCTGGTGACGGCCATAACCGCCACAAAAGCCGGAATCGGCAAGACAACCGTTTCGATCGGACTCGCCCAGGGACTCTGCCGTCTGGGCTACAATGCGATTCCGGCTTTGCGTGAACCCTCGCTCGGTCCCTGTTTCGGACTCAAGGGAGGGGCTGCCGGCGGAGGATACTCCCAGGTGCTCCCGATGGAACGCATCAATCTTCATTTTACGGGCGACTTCCACGCCATCACCTCTGCCCACAATCTTATAGCCGCGATGCTCGACAACTATATCTTCCAGCGTCGCCGCCAGGGGCTGGAGTTTAAGGAGGTTCTCTGGCGGAGGGTGCTCGATGTCAACGACCGTGCCCTCAGGTCGATTGTGACCGGACTCGGTTCGCCTGCCGACGGACTTCCGTCGCAGAGCGGTTTCGACATCACGGCTGCGTCGGAGCTCATGGCCATTCTCTGTCTGGCCAATGACGAGGCCGACTTGCGACGCCGCGTCGGCAACATTATCGTGGCCACGCGTCCCGACGGCACTCCGTTTCGTGTCGACGATCTTGGCGCGACCGGCGCAGTCATGGCTCTGCTTTCCGATGCTGTCAAGCCTAACCTCGTCCAGACAGTCGAGCAGACACCAGCCGTCATCCACGGAGGTCCGTTCGCCAATATCGCTCATGGGTGTAACTCGGTGATCGCCACCCGGCTGGCGATGCAGCATGCCGACTACTGCGTCACCGAAGCCGGTTTCGGAGCTGATCTCGGTGCCGAGAAGTTTCTCGACATAGTCTGCCGCAGTGCCGGCTTCTCGCCTGATCTGACCGTCATCGTTGCGACAGCCCGGGGACTCAAGATGCATGGCGGCATTCCTCTCGATGAAATCGGCCGGCCATCGCTCGACGGGCTGAAAGCCGGAGTCGCGAACCTCCGACGCCATGTCGACAATCTTCATCGTTTCGGCCAGTCGGTCGTTGTTGTGTTCAACCGTTACCCCTCCGACACGGAGGAAGAGATGGACTATCTGCGCGGCTATTGTGAGTCGGATCTCGGCTGCCGGTTTGCAATCAATGATTCTTTTGCTCTCGGCGGGGCAGGGGCGGAGGAGATGGCGAAAGCTGTCGTCGAAGAGATTGCCGCCAACCCCTCGCGACCGATCACTTATGCCTATGACGAGTCCGACACTCTCCGCGACAAGATCCGGAAAGTCGCTGTCGGGATCTATGGGGCGGGCGAGGTCACCTTCTCACCCAAAGCATCGGCGCTGCTCGCCTATGCCGAAGAGCACGGGATGGGGCATTTCCCCGTCTGCATCGCCAAAACTCAGTATTCTTTTTCCGGCGACCCGAAGTGTTATGGCGCGGTCAGCGGGTTCACGCTTGACATAAAGGATGTGGCAATCAACGGAGGGGCGGAAATGATCGTGGCGATAGCCGGCAGCATCATGCGCATGCCCGGACTCCCGCTTCACCCCTGTGCCGAACAGATCGACTGCCGCGACGGCGTCATAACCGGCCTCAGCTGACGCTGTAGCGGGATTTTAACAGATGGAGTGGGGCGCGAGTTGTGAATATGTTAAAAAGAATGAAATTTTTAACATAAAAGCGTGAAAAACATCGACGAAAGCAGAGTTTAACAAAGTTTAACCATCTGGGGGGGGGTAATTTGTAAACGATTGCTTAATTTTGCACAGCAAAAGACAAAAAAGGGGATGCTGCAGATGTGAAGTCTGACTTCCTTTTTTTGGGAATTACTAAAACCTTTGAATTATATTAAGTTTTACAATCATTATAGTTAAGCCTTTTGAAGAGGCTCTCGGGATGTAGTATGTTGAAAAATCACGACCGGCTCTTGAG
>JAIDJZ010000164.1 GCA_029051965.1 Paramuribaculum sp.
GCAACGTTCCGTCACAGATATCCGCAAGCATCGGATGAAGATTCCCGACACCACCTCGGCTGACACAATCCAGCAATTCGACACGATGTTCCAGAATATCGACACTCGTCACCTCAAGATCCGGAAACTCGCGAAGCAACGGAAACAGAAACACTCCGCGACCGCTGCCGACATCGAGCAGCGACCCGCACTGCCCGCCAGCGACAACACCCTGAAGAAAGCCGAGCACAACCTGCACTCTCGGCAAATCCTCCTTCGCCTTGAAATAATGGAGTTTCATCTCCGGAGGATTATCAGCTCCGGCATATTTCTCTTCAAACCCGCGCCTGTAGGCAGTAGCGAGAGTCCCGATATACTGTTGCTCCATAAGTAAGTCGTGAAAATTATTTATTACTCATACATTAATGACCGGAAAACGATCTTTGTAACCCATCCTTTCTAAAAAAAAATCACATATGCCGAGCCTTCAGTCGCAAAATTACGAACTTATTTTCATTTTTCCACGCGCTCCACCCGCAATTCACAACAGATCAATCGATCGGGCAACCCGACAGGCCTCATGCGAATTCTTGACCTGCAGCTTCCCGAGAATCTCCTGACGGTGACGGCTGACCGTGTGCACGCTGATATGGAGCGCATCCGCGATTTCGCGGCTTTTAAGGCCTGAATCGATCAGCTGCAGCACCTGACGCTCACGCGGACTGAGCATCTCCGCATCGGCCGACGATGTCAGCTCCTCGCTGACACCCGTCACTGAATTGACAACGACACTTCTACCCTTGAAACCAACCGACACCGGACCGTAAAGACACACCGCGAATCTGACCGAGCGACCGTCGCCGCCACAGACATAATACATCCGGTGGAGCACATCGATGATTCGGCCGTCGGCGGCTGTCATCCTGAGCCGGCTCATCAGATAATAGCTGCCGGTTCTCCTGCCGGGCTGACGCAGATAGTGAAAAAAACGCAACTCGGCTATATACTTCTCATGCTGCTCCTCCTCCGGCATAAGCGAGATCACCTTCTTTTCCCAGATCGAAGACTCCTCGCTGTAACCGTCAAGACCCAGAACAGCCGCAAATCGCCCGTTGAAAATGCGGCTTGTGCCCTGAGAGAGATCGCTCACGACAGCCACGACATTCTCCAGACGCGCCATCGCCTGAGCATAGGCATACACCTCGGCGGCAACCGCCGGATCGCTCCTCCGGCAGGCCTCATTACGAAGAAGCCCGTCGAGACGGTCAAAGTCACGTTGTAAATGGTTATTTTTAGCCATTGCGCATTCCACACTAAGCGTTTAACTTTGCAAAGTTAATAAATCAACTTGGTTATTTCCGAAATGAAAACATCTTTATCAATCCTGATCGCATTTTTAGCCCTGTCGATCCCGACTGTTTCAGCCCAGACTCTTGAAAAAATGAACTGGTTCAACGAACCTGCCAACTGGAAGATCTCCCACGAAACCCTGACGATGGACGTGACCCCCAAAAGCGACTACTGGCGCATTTCCCATTATGGATTCACAGTCGACGACGCCCCGTTCTATTACGCCGAATACGGCGGCGAATTCGAAGCCAAAGTCAAAATCGCCGGCGACTATAAGGTACGCTTCGACCAGGCCGGTCTCATGATCCGTCTCGACCACGAGAACTACATCAAGACAGGCATCGAATTTGTCGACGGAAAATACAACCTAAGCACCGTCGTGACCCACACGACCTCCGACTGGAGCGTAATAGCCCTCGACCGCCCCGTCGAATTCATCTGGATCAAAGCCGTGCGACGACTCGACGCCATCGAGATCTTCTACTCGTTCGATGACAAGGAATACCACATGATGCGCAACGCATGGATGCAGGCAAACCATCCCGTCCGCATAGGCATGTTTGCCGCATGTCCCGACGGCGACGGCTTCACGGCAACATTCTCTGATTTCAGCGTGACCCACCTCCCCGACAAAGTGCGCACCGACTGGCTCAGAAACAACTGATCTCCCCCCGCCCCGACGAAACGACAACCGGCCGGAACCGCTGACTTCTGCAACTCTCTGTCATCGGTTCCGGCCGGACCTTCTATCTGAATC
>JAIDJZ010000165.1 GCA_029051965.1 Paramuribaculum sp.
CGGTCGGCCATGTCGAAGCCGGTTTGAGGACATACAACATCTTCTCGCCATACCCCGAAGAATTCAACCGCCAAGCCGTGGGCATAATCAGTCAGTTTAACTTTGCCCCCACACAACTTTCACAGCAAAATCTGCTCAACGAAGGCAAAAAAGCTGAGACAATATACGTGACCGGAAACACTGCAATCGATGCGCTCAAAACAACGGTAAAAGATGAATACTGTCACCCCGAACTCGATTGGGCCGCCGACAGCCGCATGATTCTCGTTACGGCTCACCGTCGCGAAAACCTCGGCGAGCCTATGCGCAACATGTTCCGTGCCATTCGTCGAGTTATGGACGAACATCCCGATGTAAAAGCCATATATCCCATCCACATGAACCCAGTGGTGAGAGAAGCCGCTAACGAAATTTTCGGCGACGAACAGAGAATGCACATCATCGAACCCCTCGACGTGCTCGACTTCCACAACTTCCAGGCTCGAAGCTACATGATTCTTACCGACTCGGGGGGCATTCAGGAAGAAGCTCCCAGCCTGGGAAAACCTGTCCTGGTTATGCGCGACACTACCGAACGCCCCGAAGGTATTGCCGCAGGAACTCTTAAACTTGTCGGCACCGACGAAGAAGTCATTTATCAGCATTTCTCCGAACTTCTCGACAACCCCGAGGCATACGCCGAAATGGCTCACGCAGCTAACCCTTATGGCGACGGACATGCTTGCGAGCGTATAGCCGACATTCTCGAAACCAAACTTTAAAACACTCACATCTCTCCTCTTTAATCTGCTCTCTCCGCACATTACTTTTACATCCCCAACTGTCGAATTGCTGCGCTTTCGGCGGTCGACAGCATTCTGCATTCATCACCCAATCATCTTCATTTTTATTGTTGAAATGAACACACGATTTTCGGTGTGCATGTCGGTATATAAAAACGACAAGGCCGAAGACCTGAAAACTGCCATGCACAGTGTTGCGCGTCAAACGTGCAAACCTTTCGAAATTATTCTTGTTCAAGACGGTCCTGTGCCCCGAGAACTATCTGACACTATCGATGAACTCTGTCGCGAGATATCGTTTTTAAAAATAGTCCGTCTCGAACAAAATGCCGGACATGCAGGCGCTCGCAAAGCCGCAATGGAAGCCGCTTCGTGCAACCTGATTGCTGTCATGGATAGTGACGACATATCCATTGAAACTCGGTTTGAAAAACAGTTGAAAATATTCGAGATGTACCCCGAAATTTCGGTTGTCGGCGGCCTTATTCACGAGTTCATCGGCGATATATCCAATGTTGTAGGGAAGCGCGACGTTCCGCAATTCGATTCTGATATAAAGAGATACCTCAAGGCGCGGTGCCCCATGAACCTTGTTACTGTTATGTATCGAAAAGACGACATTGAAGCTGTCGGCGGGTTCATCGACTGGTTTTGTGAAGAAGACTACTATCTTTGGATTCGTCTGGCGCTTAACGGGTACAAATTTTACAATATTCAAGAAAACCTTGTTAATGTACGCGTGGGAAGCGAAATGTACAAACGGCGTGGCGGATGGAAATATTTTGTCAGCGAAGCCCGCTTGCAAACATACATGCTCAAAAAAGGTGTCATAGCTCTGCCGCGATATTTCTACAATACTTTCGGACGTTTTGTTGTTCAAGTCGCCATGCCAAACAGCCTGCGTAGCTTTATTTTTCAGAAACTGTTCAGAACCAAATCAACATCCGTTAATGCTTAATCGACATACCTCCTCGAAAGTATGTCATCTGAATTTCAGCTTTAAATGATACTAAAATTCATCTTCGACAGACTGGCGGCTCTCGTCGGCCTTTTGGTTTTATGGCCTGTCCTTCTGATCGTCGCCTTACTTATTAAAATCAAAATGCCGGGCGGTCCGGTCATTTTCAAGCAAAAAAGAGTGGGCCGCAACGGACGTCTGTTTACAATGTATAAGTTCCGGTCGATGACTGTCGGTCACGGCGGATCGTCTGTGTCTGTGGCCGGTGAGAGCCGTATTACTCCTCTCGGGTCGAAACTCCGTCATTACAAGCTCGACGAACTGCCCGAACTATGGAATGTTCTGATCGGTGACATGAGCTTTGTCGGACCGCGCCCCGATGTGCCCGGCTATGCCGATATGCTGAGTGGTGATGACCGTGAAGTCCTCAAACTGCGTCCGGGCATTACCGGACCGGCTTCGCTGAAGTATCGCGATGAGGAAGACCTGCTTGCGGCTCAGCATGATCCCCAACGTTATAACGACGAGGTCATCTTTCCGGACAAGGTCAGGATCAATCGCTATTATCTTCACCATTATTCCTTTATCAAGGATATTCAGATGATTTTCTGCACTGTGCTTGGCCGCAGGATGAAGTACGATAATGAAATTATATAATATACCAGAACATTATGGCTAATAAAGAACGGATATTGCTTTGTTTGGCTCATATGAGCGGCAAGGAGATGGATTTTATCAGGGAGGCTTTTGACCAGAACTGGGTCGTGCCTCTGGGACCG
>JAIDJZ010000166.1 GCA_029051965.1 Paramuribaculum sp.
TAACTGAATTGGGGTGTTGTGTGCTGATGTATTAAATTACCTTATCATCGCATCTCTCCGGCGCTTTTTGCCTTGTTTTTCAGTCACGTAGCTACGGCTACGCTCCTTCATCACAAGACAAAAATCACTCAGAGATATGCGACCCCAGCATTAACATATATTGGGGAACCGGCTCTTACATAAGAGTGCGGAGGATGTCGAGGCTTTTCAAGCCTGTCAGAGAAGCGTAGTGGATCGAATAGTATTCGAGGATTCCGTCGAGAATCCGCCGGCGTTCATCACGCGACAGCCGCCACAGGTGCATTGTCTGAAACGTCAGCCTGCCGAGCATCGGCACGGCTCTCGAATCGGTGGCGGAGAAAAAATGGGGGTGGAGAGGCGGGGTCATTCTGAATCGGCCGTCGGCCATGTCGAAAACCATTCCGTCGCTGTAGCTTCCGATGTCCGGGGCGATTCCGAGGACCGCGGCGAGCCTGCTGAGGAAGCAGAGGTGGAAATTGGCGAGCCTTGCCGGCGGGATTCTGTCGAGGCTGACGATTCCGTCGGCGATGAACTGCCACAGCAGACTGTCGGGAGGGCCGTCGCGGAGTATGCATCCGAGGACTTCGGCGAGAAACATCGCGAGCGACGATCTGACGGGGTGGGAATGGATTCCGTGGAGGGCCGTCAAAGAGCGGACGTTGGCCATTGTGTGGATGTCTCGTCCGGGCTTGATGTCGGCTTCGCATTCAACGATCGAAAGGGGCATCAGTAGGGCTCTCATCCGCGATGCGGCCCGTCCGGCACCGGCACTGACGGCAAAGGCCACCCGTCCTGATTCGAGCGAGAAGGCTGTCAGGATGTTGTGGCGCTCGTTGTGGCGTATGGTCCGGAGGATAATCAGGTGGAGGGTCTGTTTCACGGAGGCAAATTTACGAATTTTTCCGGCTGCATTTTGAGGAAAGGTGGAGGGAATGATGAAAAAAAATTGTAAATTTGTTGGAAAGAAAAGATGAAACGACAATGTCCGAAATGAGAAGAAAGGTCTGCATCGTGACGGGTTCACGTGCGGAATGGGGGCTGCTGAGCCCGATCGCAAGGGTGCTTGAAGCCCGCGAAGATGTCGAGTTGCAGATCATTGCGACGAATATGCATCTGCTTGAGCGCTACGGCCACACGGTCGACGTGATCCGTCAGGAAGGATTCCGTGTCGATGCTGAGGTCACAATGGATGCCGACGGAGACAGCCGCAGAGAGACGGCCGTGGCCACCGGACGGTGTCTTTGCGGAATGGCAGAGGCATTCGCGCGCCTTGAGCCTGATCTGGCCGTTGTGCTCGGCGACCGCTATGAACTGCTTGCAGTCGGGGCGGCCGCCACGATCATGCGTATCCCTATTGTCCATCTCCACGGCGGCGAGATCTCTGAAGGAGCGATCGATGATTCGATCCGCCATTCGATCACGAAGCTGTCGGCGCTTCATCTGACTTCGGCCGAATGCCACCGCCGTCGGGTCATCCAGATGGGCGAGAACCCCGCGATGGTCCATGACATCGGAGCTGTCGGAGTCGCCAACGCTCTTGCCGTCGAGCCATTGGCAAAGGAGGAGCTTGAAGCGTTTCTCGGCGTCAGACTCGACCGGCGTTCGCTCGCGGTCACCTATCATCCGGTCACCGCCGACGACCGCACTCCGGGCGAGCTCTTCGGCCATCTGCTGGAGGCTCTCGGGCGGTTCGGCTCTTCGACGGTTGTCTTCACCTATCCGAACAATGACGCCAACGGGCGTGAGATCATCGGAATGATCGACCGTTTTGTAGCTGACAATCCCGGGCGAGCGGTGGCTTTCCCCTCGCTCGGAATGAAACGCTATCTTTCGCTGCTCCACTATGCGGGCGCGGCGGTCGGCAATTCCTCGAGCGGCATTATCGAGGTCCCGTCGATGGGAATCCCGACGGTCAACATCGGACGCCGGCAGGAGGGCCGTCTTTCGGCGTCGTCGGTCATCAACTGTCGGGACGACGCCGATTCGATCGCCGATGCGGTGGCACGGGCACTGTCGGACTGCTGCCAGCGAGAAGCAGCTGCGGTCGATAATCCCTACTACAAGCCGGACACGGTCGTCAGGGCGGCCGAACTCATTGCAACCGTTCCGATGGAAAAGCTGCGCCACAAGCGCTTTTTTGATGTTAATATAATTTAAACTGCCGTTCGGTCTGATGTGACAAAAGTGTTAAAAAATGCCTACAACGCCGTTTTGAGGCAAGATGTGTCTAAACTCTTTTGTTTTTAACGAAAAAAATTGCAATTTTGCAGTGTGACTATTTTTCCTGCCGACTCAATAGCCCAGAAGAAGATTACCGTTCGTGAAGTTATCCAGTTTTTCACACATCTGGTTTGCCTGACTATTCTGTTTCTTCTTCCCGACGTTCTCGCTTCTTTTGGCGAGGGCGCCAGTCATCATCCGTTCGAGCCGTTCATCTATCTGAAGGCTCTGCTGTTTGTCGGAGTTTTCTACACGAGCTATTATTTCACAACCGACCCGACAACCGGACAGAAGAATGCGATCTGGAAATTTACGGTTCAGATTCTGATGATTGTACTGGTCGCGTGTGCGCTGCTTCATTTGATCTCCCACTTTCTGCATCCCGATTCGGCCCCGGACGGGCACTTCCGCAGTTTCCGCGAGGAGGTCTCGATTAACTGTCTGTTCCGGTTCTCGCCCCCGGTGATGCGTGAGCTTCTGGTTGTCGTTCTGACCGTTGCGCTCGGTCAGGCGATCAAGTTTATCTACAAGACCCATCGGGTTCAGCGTCGCCATCACGAGCTGATGGCCCGCGAGCGCGAGAATGAACTGAAGCAACTGAAAGCCCAGCTCAATCCGCATTTCCTTTTCAATACGCTCAATTCGATCTATGCGCTGATCGATATAGCTCCTGCAAAGGCAAAGGATGCGATCCACCGTCTGAGCAAGATGTTGCGCTACATGCTCTATGAGAATCAGGGAGTCATCACATTCGGCGAGGAATGCGAGTTTCTGCGCCATTACACCGATCTGATGCGGCTTCGGTTATCGCAGTCGTTTCCTGTCAGAGTCGAGATCGATCCGGGAGGGGCTGAAAGCCTTCCGATCGCGCCGCTGCTGTTTATAAACATAGTCGAGAATACATTCAAACATGGCGCGCGCAGCGGAAGCTGCTGCCCGATCGATGTCAGAATGTGGGCCGACGGATCGACTGTCTGTCTGAAGACATCAAACGGCAATGATTTCATGAAGACTCCGTCGTCGGGAATCGGGCTGGCAAATCTCCGAAGAACTCTTGAGCTGCAATATGGCGGCCGATATTCACTGGAGATCAACGACGGAGACCGGTTTGAAGTTGAACTGAGAGTCGATGCGGGCGAGTTGCCGGATATGGTGCGTCAGTTGCATCTGAAAGACTGAATAAAAAAAGAGAGATTGAAAGACCGTAGCAAAGGGCCGACAGGCTCGGCAAAGGTCAGAATAACAAAGAATCGAATTTGAAACAAAAAGAATCCACAATGAACAAACTACGTTGTTGCGTCATTGATGACGAGCCTTTGGCGGCCCAACTCATCAACAGTTATATCCTCCGGACGCCGTATCTTGAGGACGGAGGAATTTTTTCCTCAGCCCAGGAAGCGGTGAAGAAGGTTATAGACGGAGATTTTGATCTGATATTCCTCGACATCAATCTTCCACAGCTTAACGGATTGGAATTTGCGAGAATTGTTCCACCTACCACGAGAGTGATATTTACTACGGCATATG
This sequence comes from Paramuribaculum sp., assembly GCA_029051965.1. GTDB lineage: Bacteria > Bacteroidota > Bacteroidia > Bacteroidales > Muribaculaceae > Paramuribaculum. The sequence continues at coordinate 3,769 of JAIDJZ010000166.1, forward strand.
ACAATTATGCGGTGGAAAGTTTCAAAGTCAATGCGCTTGACTATCTTCTGAAACCGATCAGCTATGAGGAATTCAGCAAATCGGCCTCGCGTGCGCTTCAGCAGCTGAGCGGAATGACAGTCGGACAGAAGCGACGCGAAATGGATTCGATCATTGTCAAGAGTGAGTATAAACTGATTCAGATTCCTATCGACGACATTCTCTATATCGAAGGTCTGAAAGACTATGTGAAGATTTGCACCGAAAACGGCACCGTCATGACCCTGATGAACATAAAGGCTCTCGAACGCTCTCTTCCGGGCGACAAGTTCATGAGAGTCCACCGTTCGTTTATCGTCAACATGCGCCGCATCACAGTCATCGAGCGCAACCGGATTGTTTTCGGCACAACATATATTCCAGTCAGCGAGAGCTACAAACAGGCCTTTTCGGACTATGTCAACGCGCGCCTTGTCGGGACTTTTCCCCGCAACGCCGACTGATCATTTGGTTGAAAATAACTACTGTCCGCTAAACTATAAAAAGTAAGCCCAACTTCTGTCATGCAGGAAGTTAGACTCTCCTTTTTATAGTTTAGCGGACAGTAATATTATTTAATCTGATTGAAGAAGAGATGTTGGTGTCAGTATTCGATGATATTGCAGTGGCATTGTATGTAGAAGTTCAGATAGAATCCGTGGTCTTGGTTTCCTATAGTGATTTTTCCTCGTTCGAGTATGATTTTAGGTAAGTACAGTTCTTCGATCGTAGAGTCCTTGAACTGCCTGTTATATCTTGATCTGACAGTGGGGGGAACGACCAGCTTCTTTATGTGGCAATTGCCAAATGCGTAGGCTCCAAGACATTTGAGCGACTTGGGCAATACAACTTCAGGAAGATAACAGCCGGAAAAAACACAACTATCACTATCGTGTTTTCCAATGGATTGCAGCGAATCAGGAAAAACTACAGACTTGGTTACAGCCCATCCGGTTAAAAAATGACCGGAAAAGCCCTTGACCCCCTCGGGGATTATCAGTGTCTTTATGGCATTAGGGTGATGCACCTTGTTGCCGTTCCAGCCATCGGGGGCATCAAAACCGTCTTTGATTATGTTTTCGGGACTGGGAGTGAAAGAATTGACTATGCCGTCAACGTGGTGGAATGTGCCGGATTCAGAGGTGAATCTGCCGGAAAAGTTGCCGAAAAAGTTTCTAAGGTTGTTGAGAAGATTGCTGAGAGTTGCCATTGCTGCGAGTATCAGTCTCCAAAGTTACGGAGATTTTGTTATGTCTGATGCTTTTGAGAGATGAAATATTCAAGGAGGGTGTGTCATAATGGCTCATCAGGGTCGTCGCTTGAGGGATTCGGGTTCGGTCATTGACGCCAGTCAACTCCCATCACCCTCATGCCTCTACCGTCTGAACTATTCTGACCGCACCGTTGCCATCCGGCAGAAAATAACAGGCGCTGCGTCAAAATTTTGAATTTTGACACAGCGTCTCTTTGCTGTATGGTCCGGGTGTGGATCGGGGATTACCGGAGGGGGAAATTCTTATGTACGGTTCACGTTAAGAAACGGCAGGTGTTCAATATCTGATAGATCCGGCACCGCGACACGTGCCGCAATTACCTGTACCGCTGCAGACCGGACAAGTTGTTTTAGTTTTAGTGGACTTTCCGGTGTAATATCCGGTTTCGTGGTAATACGATCCTTTGCCATTGCAAGTGCTGCATTTGCGGGCGCCACGACAGCTGGGACAGGCTCGACTTGAATTTGATGAGTTTCCAGATCCCGACTTGTAATTATTTGAGTTGGACGGATTTCCGTAGGACGAGTTTGCATTGCTTTCGCCGTTGCCTGCTACAGAGGGATCTGTTGAATAATGTCCCCGTAATATAAAAGAGTTTGGATTACCAGGGAATGTGGTATAGAAATAGTTAGCATATCCTTTCTCTTCATTATAGTATATGAGTACATATCCATTGTTGGTGACTAAAAAGCTTCCTCCGTCAAAGGTGGGATCAGACATGGTTTGCTCGGCGAATTCTTCGAATGCCGGATAATTGTTTAACGGAATGGTTTGCCTTCCGTTTACTTTTGGTTCAAGTATTGTGCCTGTGATTCTAAGAACTTTTGGGTCGCATCCGGATAAAATTGTTCCATCTTTATAGATTGTCTGGACTCCATAAAAAGTTATATTTAGATCACTAAACATGCCGCTTAAGAGGCCGGCAAAGCATGGCATAATCCATAAGGATAATGATAGGAACAGGATTAATTTTTTCATAGTTTTGTTGAAACGGTCTACAGTCCGTCGACCTATAAAAATGAAAGAGGCGTGGACTGCTATGCCACGCCTTAAGTAGAAGGAGGTCGGATTTCCTTTGTATGCAGATGTGGAATAAACAGCTCCACGCCTTATGACGTGGAGACAGCTAAGCCAACTTCTTGCATATATGAGTAAGTTTCCGACGCTTCTCTACTACAAGATGATGGGCATAACGCCTCTTGTTAAAAATGTCTTGAACTGAGATCTATCAGTTCGCTGACAAATTTACGAAACATTTTCAAAACAGGCAAACTATGTGTAAGGTAAAAAAAGGATGAGGGGCTGAGGTAAAATGGTTTTACGCTCAGCCCCTTTGCTGTATGGTCCGGGTGTGGATCGGGGATTACCGGAGGGGGATTTTGTTGATGCGGGCGATGTGGCGTCCGCCTTCGAATGGGGTCGAGAGGAATGCGTCGACGATTTCGCGGGCGGTTTCGACGGAGATGAATCGTGCGGGCATTACGAGGACGTTGGCGTCGTTGTGGGCGCGAGCGAGGGCGGCGAGTTCGGGCTGCCAGCAGAGAGCCGCGCGGATGCCCTGATGTTTGTTGAGGGTCATTGAGATTCCGTTGCCTGAGCCGCACATGGCGATTCCGGGGTAGTCGCGTCCGGATTCGACGGCTTCGGCGCAGGGGTGTGCGAAGTCGGGATAGTCGCACGATGAGTCGGAGTAGGTTCCGAAGTCTTCGGTCCGGAATCCTTTTTCGTTGAGATAGCGGATCACTTCTTTTTTGAGTTCAAATCCGGCGTGGTCGCTGCAGATTGCAATAACGGGTGCGGTTTCGGGTGTGATAGTGGAGGTCATTGTGATATGTTGTTTTTATGAAGATTCAGCGGGCATGTGGCATCGGGGGTGTCTTTGGGGTTGGAGAGGCTGACGAGGTTGATGCGTTTCCAGAGGCATGCTGGGATGGCTTTCCAGAGTGCTGTCACCAAGGCCCATCGCGAGTCGACGGTCACTCTCCGGCGTCCTTTGAGGATCGCTTTCTCGATGAGGGGGGCGGCTTCGTCGACGGTCATGAGCATCGGATAGTCGCGGTCGGCGCGCAGGATGTCGGTGCGTACGAATCCGGGGCGTATGTCGGTGAAGCGGACGTTGACCTGCTGGGTGTAGGCAAGTTGTTCGAGCGAGTCGAGAAATTGCTGCTGGAATCGTTTTGATGAGCTGTAGGCGGCTGCGATTCCGATTCCTTTGGTGGCGGCTACGGATGTTATGGCGGCGATGCGTCCGGGGGTGAGAGAGGCTGTGCTGCGGAAGTAGCGGTAGGCGGCGGCGACGATGCGGGCAAATCCGACGACGTTGACGTCGAGAGTTGTGCGGATCGTGGTGTCGACGAGTTCTTCGTCCTGAAATCCTGTGCCTGAGCAGAAGAGAAGGCAGTCCATGCCGTCGAGCATTTCGATGAGGTGGTTGAAGCGGCTGACGGCGTCGTCGGCCGTCACGTCGATCGGGAGATATTCGATCCGGTCGGGGTATTGCTGTTTGATTTCACGGAGGCGTTCTTCGCGGCGAGCGGCGATTCCGACACGGAATCCGTAGCGGGCGAAGTCGAGCGCGAGTCGTCGGCCTAAGCCAGATGATGCACCGATGATTACGATTCGTTTCATTTCGCGTTGTGTTGAATTGAATGGTTACTTTTTGTCGTTACTATTAATAACTTCATTCGGTGCGGGGTGGTTCAATTCAAAGGTGTAGACGAGCGAGAGTGTTCCGGTTATGGCAGCGCCTCGTTTGCCGTAGCCGGGGATGTACATCGGTTTTCCGTAGGGGCTTTTGCTTTCGTGGACAACGGTGTGGAATCTGAGGTCCCATCCGATCGAGAAGTTGCTGACGATGTTGACGCGGACTCCGGCGAGGAATTCGAGGTAGCCTGCTGTCGCGGTCTGCCGGGGAATGTCGAATTCGGATGTTATGCCCCAGTAGGGGTCGGAGAGTGTTATGTCGGTGATTCGATAGGAGAAGGGGGTGAATCCGTAGCGGAATCCGACGAGGAATTTGTAGCGTGGGTCGGAGTTGTAGAAGACGTTGTAGCTTGCTCCGATCTTGAAGAAGGGTGCGAGGGGGGAGCGGAAGGTGAAGTTGGATTCTTCGGGTGTGATGGATGCCTGTCCGAGTCCGAGTTCGAAGGTCGGGAAGTAGCGGTTGTGGATGTTAAGCTCTCCCCAGGCGGATATGATGCCGTATTTCTGTCCGGCGAGACGGAGGGCCGTGTCCCAGATGTTGAGTCCGGCGGCCGCGCAGTAGATCTTCGGGTAGATCATCTTTTTGGATTCTTTCACGGCCGTCGTGTCGATCCATTCCTGTCCGGAAACGGTGTCGATGAAGATGATGTTGCCTTTGTCGTCGCGTGCTTCCTTAAGCCGCGAGGGGTCGTCGGAGGGCGATGAGGGGGATTCTTTTGCGGGAGTGCCTTTGGTTCCCGGGGCCGGTTCGACGGGAGTAATGCGCCTCTGTGCGCTCAGTCCGGCGGGGAGAAGCATGATGGCCGTCAGCGAGAGCAGGATGGTCAGGCATATGGATCGAAGAGCTGTCATTGTCGGAGATTCAGTTGTCGGCGGTTCGGAAGTAGATTCTGATGCGGCGTTCGTTGACGTTGGTGATGAGAGAGTCGGTGATTACGACGGAGTCGATGAGGTTGGAGGTGTGGGCGACGGATGTGATCCGGTAGAAGTACATTGCGCCGCATTCTTCGGAAGCGAAGTGGGGCGTCGAGGTGTAGGTGAAGTCGATTCGGTCGGAGACGGATGTCGTTTCGTCGGGCTCGTAGGTGAAGATCCACGATGTCCGGTCGGTGTTTGACCGGAAGGGGAGATAGACTTCGGACCGGGTTTCTCCGGGACCGTAGAGGACTGAGTCGCCGGGAGCGCCTTCGCCGCGGACCGACATGTCGGCGACGGAGATTTCGGCTCCGGATGATGATGAGTAGTAGCCGGCAAGGGGCAGTGCGCTCTGATTGTCGGTGCATCCGGAGGTGTTGCAGCTTTGTGTCATAGCGGCGGCCATGATGATGACCGCGAGCGGGAGGGGAGAACGCATCGGGGTCATTTGGCAGGAGAGGAGGATGGTTGTTCGATTCGGATTTCTTCTTCGATCTCGTAGTCGTTGCGTCGCGGCGAGTTTCGGACGATCAGTTCGCCGAGGAATCCGGTGAGAAAGAGCTGTGTCCCGATGATCATTGTCGTGAGGGCGAGGAAGAAGTAGGGGGAGTCGGTCACAAGGGAGTAGGGGTTTCCGGCGTGCATGTTGTAGAGCTTCATGGCCCCGACGACGGAGATCGCTATGAATCCGAGCATGAACATGAGCGATCCGAGGAGTCCGAAGAAGTGCATCGGTTTGACGCCGAAACGGTTTGTGAACCAGAGCGTGGCGAGGTCGAGATAGCCGTTGACAAAGCGGTCGAGCCCGAATTTGGACTTTCCGTATTTCCGGGCCTGATGATGGACAATTTTCTCTCCGATGCGGGTGAATCCGGCGTTTTTTGCCAGATAGGGGATGTAGCGGTGCATGTCGCCGTAGACTTCGATCCGTTTGACGACTTTGTTGCGGTAGGCTTTCAGTCCGCAGTTGAAGTCGTGGAGGTTTTTGATTCCGGATACTTTGCGTGCGGTTGCGTTGAATAGTTTTGTCGGGATTGTTTTCGAGAGGGGGTCGTAGCGTTTCTGTTTCCATCCGCTGACAAGGTCGTAGCCGTCCTGTGTTATCATGCGGTAGAGTTCGGGGATTTCGTCGGGGCTGTCCTGGAGGTCGGCGTCCATAGTGATGATGACGTCGCCTTTCGCACGGGCGAATCCGGTGTTGAGAGCGGGGGATTTGCCGTAGTTGCGGCGGAAGCATACGCCTTTGACTGCGTGGTTTGATTCGGAGAGGGAGCGGATGACGTCCCATGATTCGTCGGTCGAACCGTCGTTGATGAAGAGGATTTCGTAGGAGAAGCCGTGTTCGGTCATGACGCGGTCGATCCACCGTTCGAGTTCGGGGAGCGATTCGGCTTCGTTGAAGAGAGGTATTACAATAGATATGTCCATTTTATCAGGTTGGGTTTTCAGAGTTAGAGAAGTTCCGGCATCGGGCTGGGGAGGCTATGTGCGGTTATGTGCTGTTTTGTCAGGATTGCCGATGAGGCGGACGAGGACGGCCATGAGTCCGGCGAGGATCGATCCGCTTGCCACGGTGAAGAGCCAGAATCCGAGGGTCAGGACCGACGGGGTCGGAATGGCGTGGTTTTCAAGCATCATCGATGCGGTGCGGGCGGAGTCTTCGAGGGCTGGCTGGCGGGTCTCCTCATATGTCGCGACGAGAAACCGTAGCTGGTCGGCGAAGTAGTCGGGGTTGATCCATCGGAAGTAGATCATTATGAGCAGCGATGTTATCAGGGCTCCGCAGGCTATCATTGTGATGCCGTGAATCCAGAGGGGTGTGATCTGAGGGGGTTCGGGGTGAGCGATGACGGCGCGTCGCAGCTTTCTGTAGACGACGAGCGGAAAGCAGATCAACAGAAAGAGTGTGAGCAGCGTCAGCGACGGCACTGCTGCGGAATAGACGCCTGAGAGGAATATGGCGGAGAAGTAGATTCCGAAAAACGGGCCGTTTTCTGCTCCGTGGCGAAATGGCGAATGCTGCTGGATTGAGTTGTCGTCGTAGGGCATGGGAGTCGGTCAGAATTCGGTTGTCTGTTCGGGATGATATGACTCGATGTGGCGTTTTTTCTTTTCTTCGAAAATGTCGGAGAAGGAGATGAAAATGCCTGTTTCCTCGACGTCGCCGAATTCGTCGTTGACTGCGGTGCCGAATACGCGCATCGATGGTGAGAGTCCCATGTAGGCGTTGACGAGGGGGGGGATTGTCAGTCCGTGGGAGCGGATCTCGCGCTGAAGAATGCGGTAGTCGCCGTGGAAGTCGCCGGCGGTGAAGATCTGTTCCATTGCCTGGGAGTCGATGTCTGTGCGCAATGGTGTTATTGGTCGCACGAGGCATTCCGGGTCGGGGAAGTAGCGGTTGAGGAAGTAGAGGATCAGGTTGCGGCACTCGCGCATGTAGTTGGGATACATTGTGACTTTCCCGAAGAAGTAGCGTATTTCGGGATGGATGACAGTTAGCGCACCCAGTCCGTCCCAGAGGTTGTCGAGTGTGTAGATGGCTTTGCTTCCGGCTTTTGTGCTCTGATATTCCAGTCTGACGAAAGATCGTCCGAGTTCGATAGTGTAGGGGAGGTAGTCGCGGAGGAATTTTTCGGAGAACCGGAACATGTGG
>JAIDJZ010000167.1 GCA_029051965.1 Paramuribaculum sp.
GCTCCTTCATCACAAGACAAAAATCACTCAGAGATATGCGACCCCAGCATTAACAAATATTGGGGAACCGGCTCTAATTCTTCTAACGTGGTTTTCATACTACAAAAGTAGTGTTTTCTTACTACATTTCTCTCGTTTTCTACCTACATAATTTCGGTTTCAGGTTGTTGCGGGGTCTGATGCGTTTGCCTTGTTGGCTTTCCTGTCTGCGAAAGGTGGGCTACGGTCTGTCTGACCGCTTCTTCGAAGGCTGCTGGCTGTCCGGGGACGGTTATGAAGAGGTGGACCGTAGACGGAAAGATCTGATGGTCGGCGGCGACTCCGTTGGCTCTAAGGCGTGAGGCAAAGGCCTTCGCCTGATCGAGAAGGATGTCGCGTTCGGCGCTGATCATCAGCGTTCGGGGCAGTCGCGCAATGGTTTCGTCGGCCATTTTTAGCGGTGAGACAAGCGGGTTGAATTTCAGCGAGTCGGGCCGGTAGGCGCGGTTGAAGGCGTCCATCAGTGTGGCGTCGAGCGAGGGGAGTGCTCCGAAGGTTTTCCATGAATGACTGTTGTCGGTGTCGGAGAGGGTCACCGGATAGAAAAGCACCATCGACCGGATCTCGTCCGGGAGCAGTGATGCTGTCGAAATGGCCAGATTGCCTCCCGAGCTGTCGCCTCCGATCGAAATCAGTTCCGGCGAACTTCCGAGCCTGTCGGCCATGTCGCGCAGTGTCTTGACGGCGTCCGTAATGAATTCAATGGCTGCAGGAAAAGGATGTTCGGGTGCGAGGGGGTAGTCGAGTGCGGCCACGATGGCTTCGTCCGAGGCTGCGACTGCCGCACAGAAGCGGGTGCAGCTGTTGATGCTGCCGACGGTCCATCCTCCGCCGTGGAGATAGACAAGCATCGGGCGCGGGGAGTTTTTTCCGTTCAGGTTTCGGAACAGGGTGATTCCGGGTGCGATCGTTTCGGCTGAGACGTTGTCGGGAAGCCGGGGAGCTTTGTTGCGGCTGTTGCGTACAGAGTCGAGCAGTTCGGTCTGACCTTCGAGCGCCAGATTTATGGCGTCGGTCCAGTCGGCGGGCTGGGTCTGCGGAATGTTTCTGAGAAAAGTGTCGGCATCTTCTTTCATTTGTGCTGAAAGGATGACAGAAACCGACAGGAGCATGATGACGAATAGTTGTCGCATAAATTTAGTGTATGGTTTATTTGGGGACTTTCAAGGGCGCAAAATTACGAAGAGCCGTCCGTTTCTGCAAACCTGCAATGCGGGAAGCGTGTTATAATACTGATAATTAACTTTTCTAAAAATAACTATGAACACCTACTATGATTCTCCGACGGGGCGTTACGGCCAGCAGGATGCCCTTGCACAGCGCGTTTCTCTGATAATGAAACGGGTCTATTTCAAGATGTTTCTCGCAATGATTGTCAGCGGTCTGACGGCTTGGTATATGGCATCTTCCGTTGCCGTGATGACTTTTTTTGCCAACCATACATGGATGAGCTGGGTCATTTTCGGGGCAGAGCTGATTCTTGTCATGTCGATCTCCGGCGGCATCAACCGCATGAGTTCCGCAACGGCCACGTTGCTATTCTATCTGTTTGCGATTGTCAATGGTGCGATGCTCTTTCCGATAATCTATGCCTATTCGGGAGTCTCGATCGCCAAGACATTTTTCATAACTGCCGGAGTTTTCGGCGCTATGAGTGTCTACGGCTATTTCACCAACCGCGATCTTAGCCGCATGGGGTCGATTCTTATGATGTGTCTGTTCGGGCTTATTATTGTTTCGCTGGTCAATATCTTTCTCCATTCCTCGACCCTCCAGTGGATCATTTCGGCAGTCGGAGTGCTGATCTTTATAGGTCTGACCGCATGGGACACCCAGCAGGTCAAGCGTATGGCAGCGACAATGCCGCAGGAGTACACCTCTAAAATGGCCACTCTCGGAGCTCTTACCCTCTATCTCGACTTCATCAACCTTTTCCTTTTTCTTCTCAACTTCTTGGGCGGTTCAAGAAATTGAATCCGGTGGATGAGGGAAAACAGAGACGGCGTGTCAGAATCATGATTCTGACACGCCGTCGTGTTACTTGAAGTTATGTTTAATGGCTTGAGATTAGCCGTTAACTTTCTTCATGTGGGCGATGAGATCGAGAACTTTGTTAGAGTAGCCGATTTCATTGTCGTACCAGCTGACAACCTTAACGAAGGTCGGAGTGAGCTGGATACCAGCCTTAGCATCGAAGATCGAAGTGAGGGGGCAGCCGAGGAAGTCGCTTGAAACGACAGCATCTTCAGTGTAGCCGAGAACTCCCTTGAGTTCGCCTTCTGCAGCTTCTTTCATAGCAGCGCAGATTTCTTCGTAGGTAGTCGGTTTAGCGAGGTTGACAGTGAGGTCAACAACAGAAACGTCAAGAGTGGGGACACGCATTGACATACCGGTCAGTTTGCCGTTGAGTTCGGGGATAACTTTACCTACAGCCTTAGCAGCACCAGTTGAAGAGGGGATGATGTTGCCGGAAGCGGCACGGCCACCACGCCAGTCTTTCATAGAAGGACCGTCAACGGTTTTCTGAGTAGCGGTAGTAGAGTGAACTGTAGTCATGAGACCTTCAACAACGCCGAACTTGTCGTTGAGCACCTTAGTGATAGGAGCGAGACAGTTGGTGGTGCAAGAAGCGTTCGAAACGAACTGAGTGCCCTTGACATATTTGTCCTGGTTTACGCCGCAAACGAACATGGGGGTGTCGTCCTTGGAAGGAGCAGACATAACCACATATTTAGCACCGGCTTCGATGTGAGCCTGAGCTTTTTCTTTTGTAAGGAAGAGACCGGTTGATTCAACAACGTATTCAGCACCAACAGCGCCCCAGGCGATTTCAGCAGGGTTCTTGCAAGCAGTTACGCGGATTTCTTTGCCATTGACGATGAGAAGGCTCTTTTCCATGTCATAGTCAACAGTGCCGTCGAAACGACCGTGCATTGTGTCATATTTGAGCATGTAAGCCATGTAGTCAACGGGAAGAAGGTCGTTGATAGCAACTACTTCGATGTCATCTCTTTTGGTAGATGCGCGGAACACAAAGCGTCCGATACGGCCGAAGCCGTTAATACCGATTTTAGTCATAATTGTTTGTAAATAAATTGAGGTTATAAGTGTTTGTTTCTGTAGTAGTTGTGATGGTGAAGGTTCCGGGATGGAATTTACCGACGCAAAGATAATAATAATTTTTGAGATTGTTGCTTTTCTTGCAAAAACTTATCTTGCGATGTTGATAATATTTAACAAAACAAAGCCGTGAAAATTATTTTAGTCATCTCTGGAGCGGTTCTCGTTGTCTTGCGGCGGCTGAAATGGCTGATAACTTGGCGGATTTCCAATGTTTTTTCTTAAATTTGCAAATAAAACAGTCTTCAAAATATGTCTACCGGATATTTCAGAATACTTGCCGCTGTCATGGCCGTTGTTTTTGCGGCGTCGACAGCTGATGCTCTGGAACCGACGTGGCACATCGATTTCGATGCCGTCTTCGACAACCGCGAGGGCGATGCCACCTTCTCTCCTTCGAAAACTTATTTTTTCACGTCGCTTGCGCCTGAGGCCGGACTCCGCTTCTCTCCTTCCGACCGGATTGCGGGCGGTGCTGTCTGGGTTCAGCCGATAGGATGCGAATGGGAGGGGCACAGAATTTCGCCGACGCTCTACTACCGCCACGCAGGCTCTCAGTCCGGTTCGCCCTGGAGCTTCTCGATCGGTATGTTTCCGCGCCGGCAGATGACCGAAGAGCTTCCAGGTTTTCTCTGGAACGATTCGCTGACCTATACTCAGCGTAATATCCGTGGAGTCCTTCTGCAATATCGGCGTGAGCGTGGTTTTGCCGAAGCCTATGTCGACTGGCGCGGTATGCAGACCCGTAAGCAGCGTGAGGCGTTCAACATTGTCTTCTACGGGCGTTGGCATCCGCGTGCGGGCAATCCGTTTTTTGTCGGCGGCCACGCGATGATGAATCATCTCGCCCGTCAGGAGAATGGTCCTGCCGATCAGTATGTTGTCGATAATTTTGTTGTCAATCCATATGTCGGTGTCGACTTGTCGGGGCGCACGGCGCTCGATTCGCTTTTCGTCCGCACAGGGCCGCTTCTGTCGGTCGAGCGCGACCGCTCGCGGGGAAATGCCTGGGAGGCTCCTGTCGGGGTCTGGCTTGAGGCGACCGCCGAATGGAAATGGCTCGGTCTGAAAAACAGTCTTTATTTCGGACAGCGGCAATTCCGCTCCTATGACTCCTTTTCGACACTTCTCTATCAGGGTGAGCCTTACTATCAGGCGAAGTTCTATGATCGCGCGCAGGTCTATGCCCATGTCTATCGCAACCGGTATGTCGATCTGCTTGCTTCGCTCGACTTTAATTTCGCCGGGTCTACATTTAATTTCTATCAGCGGCTGATGGTTCGTGTGACTCTTCCCTGATGCCCCGTCAATCCGTTGCTTTAAAACAGTCAGCAGTCTATGGTACTGAGATATACTCCCGACGAGCTTGCACGCCGTCATTCTGTCAGAAAATACGCTCCGGCACCGGTCGCTCCCGAGGTGGCCGCTCTTCTCGATTCGGAGGTTGAGGAAATCAATGCGTCATATCCCGGCATCCGTTTTGTCGTCTGCTATGATTCTCCCGCGGCATTCTCTTCGCTGCGCAAGACCTACGGACTCTTCTCCGGAGTGAGCAATTATCTTGTGGCCCTGGTCGACAGTTCGGTCGGTCATGCTGCCGAGATTGCCGGATTCGCTGCTGAGCAGTTTGTCATGAGGGCCACGCGTTGCGGGCTGGGCACATGTTTTGTCGGCGCGACATTCGACGGCTCTAAACTCGCTGTCGGTCTGAATGAAGGAGAAAAAGTCCTTTTTGTTGTTTCGTTCGGCTATGAGGCGAAAGGGGGAGAGGGGCTATGGCGCAGCATGATGCGCCGGATCGTCCGGTCAAAAATGCTGCCGCCGGCAGACTTTTATACTCCCGGAGATGGCGATCTGAGCTTTGCCGAGGCTGCGGAAAGGATGCCTGTGCTCGAAAAGGGGCTTGAGGCGGTTGCCGTCGCGCCTTCGGCGGGAAACCGCCAGCCGGTCAGATTCCGGACGGGAGCTGACGGAGTCCTGCGTGCCGCGACTATTGTCGAAAACGCTTTCTCTGACGTCGATTTCGGGATTGCGAAATTTAATTTCCAGGCAGTTGCCGGCGGCCGGTGGGACTGGGGCCGCGACGGCGGTTTCCAAATGGACTGATCCGACTCTATATTTTCAAGAATATGCGTCGGTTGTAGAGATAGCGGAGCAGGAGGAAGAGAATCAGGAAGTTGGCGAAAGTGAGCCAGACTTCGTAAAACTCGCCCAGCAAAGGTTCGAGGCCGAACGTGAGGGAGGTGGCTATGCTTCTGAAGCTGACTACCTCGCCGAGCATATATGCCAGAATTGAATTCATGCCATATATTTTCAGCCACGACAATCCGCGACTGCATTTTCTGACATCAATGACCCAATAGAATATGGCCATCAGCAGGAAGCAGTATCCACCGGAAAGCAGGGTCATGCTGCCGGTCCAGATGCGTTTGATCACAGGCGTGTGGAAACTCCACAGCCATCCTGCCGCGACGAGGGCTGCTCCGATCATAAAGAGGCGTACGGCCGTTGCCGTCATTCGGTCACGCGGACTCTCTTTGATGATACGGCCCGCAAAAGAGCCGAGCATGACGGTCACGCTGAATGTGAGACTGCTCCATATCCATGTGTAGCTGAGATCTCCGCGGAATCGTCCGAGAATGATTTCATCGACTTTGAAGGCGAAATTTCCGGTCATCGACCAGTCTCCACACAGGGTCATCGGGATCGAATAGATCAGCAGAAGTGTCGCTGTGGCCGCAATTTGTCCGCGCCACTGGCTGTGGAGAATTATCAGTGCGCTGACGAGATAGCCTGTTGCGATGGCTTGCAGAGTGTTGGTGTAGATGCGGATGCTGTCGGGCTGAAACTGCAGCAGGTTGCCCTGAACGATCATTCCGAGTAGGAACAACAGGAGGAAGCGTCGCGTGATTCTGACATAGACCGACCGGTCGATGCTGCCGTCAGACCGTCGGAACTTCGATAGGGAAAATGGCAAAGCGGCACCAGTCATGAACAGAAACAGCGGCATGACAAGATCCCAGCATCGGAACCCTTCCCAGATTTCATGGTCGAGCTGGCGGATCACCGGCGTAAGCCATTCGGGCTGCCACACTGAGCCGAGGGCCACTATGACGGGTTGCGCAAACACGAGCAGAAATAGATCGAGCCCGCGAAGAATGTCGAGCGACTCAAGTCGCCTGAAAGGAACGGACGGATGATGTGACATAACGGCTCAAAGTTAAGAAAAAAATCGGATTATTCACATAGCCGTGGCAATTGGCCGGGCTTAATAGGAAAAACGGCCCGTGGCACGTTGACGGAAGTCAATTTGCGGCTGTGGGAAAATTTCGCTAATTTTGTCGTCTGATATTCACATCCACAACCCCAAACCGACAATGGATTACAATCATAAAGCGATTGAAAGCCGCTGGCAGCAATATTGGAAAGACCAGCGTATCTATCACACTGAAATCAATGTTGACAAGCCGAAATTCTATGTTCTTGACATGTTCCCGTATCCTTCCGGAGCCGGGCTTCATGTCGGTCATCCCCTCGGCTATATAGCGTCCGACATCTACTCGCGTTTCAAGCGTCAGTCGGGCTTCAATGTCCTCCACCCGATGGGCTACGACGCCTATGGTCTTCCGGCCGAACAGTATGCCATACAGACCGGCCAGCATCCGGAAGTGACAACCCGCACCAACATCGCACGTTATCGCTCGCAGCTTGACAAGATCGGTTTCTGCTACGACTGGGACCGTGAGATCCGCACCTGCGATCCGGAATATTACAAATGGACACAGTGGGCGTTCATCAAAATGTTCAACCACTATTACGACACTGAACGTCAGAGAGCGATGCCAGTGTCGGATCTGATCGCCCACCTCGACACCCACGGAACGGAAGGTCTGCGCGCCGCCTGCTCGGAAGAGCTGACACTGACGGCCGACCAATGGCGTGCGATGGACGCCAAGGCCCAGAGTGACGTTCTGATGAACTACCGCATCGCCTATCTCGGCAACACGATGGTCAACTGGTGTGCCGAACTCGGAACCGTGCTTGCCAACGATGAGGTCAGCGAAGGTGTCTCGATCCGCGGAGGCTATCCGGTAGAGCAGAAAGTCATGTATCAGTGGTGTCTGCGTGTTTCGGCCTATGCCGAGCGCCTGCTTTCGGGGCTTAATGATGTCGACTGGTCGGAATCGCTCAAAGAGACTCAGCGCAACTGGATCGGCCGTTCGGAAGGCGCCGAGATGCGTTTTGCCATCGATGGAAGCGATGTCGAGCTTGAGATTTTCACCACCCGTGCCGACACTGTGTTCGGCGTCACCTTCATGGTGCTCGCTCCTGAAAGCGAGTATGTCGATGCGGTGACCACCCCTGAACAGCGTCAGGCAGTCGATGACTATATCGCCGCCATCAAACATAAAACCGAGCGCGAACGAATGATCGACAAGAAGGTCAGCGGAGTCTTCTCCGGTTCCTATGCGGTCAATCCTCTGTCGGGAAAGAAGATTCCCGTCTGGATCAGCGACTATGTTCTTGCCGGCTACGGAACCGGTGCGATCATGGCCGTCCCCGCCCACGACTCGCGTGACTATGCTTTTGCCCGCCATTTCGATCTGCCGGTTGTTCCGCTGATTGAGGGTGCCGACGTAAGTGAGGCCAGCTTCGATGCCAAGAGCGGAAGAATGATCAATTCATGCGGCGGCGGTCTCGACCTCAACGGAATGGAGGTCAAGGATGCGATTGCGGCCGCAAAACGCTTCATCGAAGAGAAGGGAATCGGCAAAGTCAAGGTCAACTATCGTCTGCGCGACGCCATTTTCAGCCGTCAGCGCTACTGGGGCGAGCCCTTCCCTGTCTACTACGAAAACGGAGTTCCCCGCATGATGGAGATCAAGGATCTGCCGCTTCATCTGCCGGAAGTCGACAAATATCTCCCCACTGAAAGCGGTGAGCCTCCGCTGGGCCGCGCCAAAAACTGGATCTATGCCGACGAGTTCCCCATCGAACTCTGCACGATGCCAGGTTTTGCCGGTTCGTCGGCCTACTATCTGCGCTATATGGATCCGCGCAACAGCGAGGCGATCGTGTCTAAGGAAGCCAATGAATACTGGCGCAATGTCGACCTGTATATCGGCGGAACAGAGCATGCGACGGGCCATCTTATCTACAGCCGTTTCTGGAACAAGTTCCTCTATGACCTGGATGTGGTCTGCGAGCCGGAACCGTTCCGCAAGCTTATCAACCAGGGCATGATTCAGGGACGAAGCAATTTTGTCTACAGAATCAAGGACACGAACACCTTTGTCAGCTTCGGATTGCGCAAGGACTATGACGTCACTCCGATCCATGTCGATGTGAACATCGTGGACAACGACATTCTCGACACTGAGGCTTTCCGTGCGTGGCGTCCTGATTTCGCCAATGCGGAATTTATTCTCGAAGATGGCAAGTATGTCTGCGGCAGCGCGGTTGAAAAGATGTCCAAGTCGATGTTCAATGTGGTCAATCCGGATGACATTGTGGACCGCTACGGTGCTGACACACTCCGTCTCTATGAGATGTTCCTCGGTCCGCTCGAACAGAGCAAGCCGTGGGACACAAACGGAATCGACGGTGTCAACCGCTTCCTGAAAAAACTCTGGGGACTATTCTATAAAGGAGATACGCTTCTTGTCAGCGACAGCCAGCCGTCGGCCGAATCTCTCAAGTCGATCCATAAACTCATAAAGAAGGTCACTTCCGACATCGAGAACTTCTCGTTCAACACGTCGGTTGCAGCGTTCATGATCTGTGTCAATGAACTCTCGGCCCAGAAATGCACTTCGCGCGAGGTTCTTTCGCTGCTCGTGACAGTGCTCGCGCCCTTCGCACCCCATATCGCCGAGGAGCTGTGGCATTCAGCGCTGGCCAACGAGACAACCGTCTGCGATGCGCAGTGGCCTGAACACAATGAGGAATATCTCCGCGAGAACACTGTGAAATATCCCGTTTCGTTCAATGGCAAAATGCGTTTCACGATCGAGATGAGCGCCGATGCATCTAAAGAAGAGGTGGAAAAAGCCGCTCTCTCCCATGAAAGCGCTTCGAAATGGATTGAAGGAAAATCAGTCCGGAAGGTCATTGTCGTTCCCGGCAAGATCGTCAACATCGTTGTCGGCTGACAATCGGGCGTCGACGACGCATAAACAATAAGCAGCGGGTCTGTTACGTTACTTCTGTATGAAAGTCAACGAAAACACCCCCCGTGAAATAGTATTCGCGACCAACAATCCTCATAAACTGCACGAAATCCGTGAGATTATGGGCGATTGTTGGTCTGTTTTGTCATTAGCCGAGATCGGTTGTCATGACGATATTCCTGAAACCGCCGCAACGCTTCAGGGAAATGCAGAGATTAAAGCCCGTTATGTCAAGGAACGCTACGGCTACGACTGCTTTGCCGACGACACGGGCCTGCTTGTCGATGAGCTCGACGGGGCCCCCGGCGTCTATTCGGCCCGTTATGCAGGCGAGGCCCACGACTCGGAAGCCAACATGGCGCTCCTGCTCGAAAACATGAAGGGAAAGCGGAACCGCAAGGCCCATTTCTCGACCGTGATCTGTCTGGCGATGGGCGGCGAAACGAAGTTTTTCGAAGGACGTGTCGACGGAGAGATCACCGAAGAGCGCAGCGGAGCTTCAGGATTCGGCTATGATCCGGTGTTCCGTCCGCAGGGTGGGGAGCGCACATTTGCCGAGATGACCGACGGCGAGAAAAACGCCATCAGCCACCGTGGACGCGCCGGCCGTAATGTAATCGAGTAACTATCGACTCTCTTACGCGAACTGATCAATATGATG
>JAIDJZ010000168.1 GCA_029051965.1 Paramuribaculum sp.
GTTGAACTCGGTCCGTCGGTTGATCTGGTCGGCGGCGTCTCTGTCGGATTCCTCGGGGAGTGCCAGAATGTAGTCTTCGGTCAGGATGTCGCCCTCTTTGAATTGAGGATAGAGGGTTGCGTCGCGTCGGGTGACTGTTTTCGGGCGTGATTTTCCGAAGCCGTGGAATTGCAGTCGGTCTGGAGCGATGCCCGCTTCGATGAGGTAGTCGACAACGGCCTTGGCACGTCGTTTGGAGAGGTCGATGTTATAGTCTTCGGTGCCGATGCGGTCGGTGTGTGAGGTCATCTCGATTGTTATGTTGGGGTTGTCGCGGAGCATTTCGACGAGTTGGTCGAGTGATTCTTTGGATTCGGGCCTGAGAGAGGCTTTGTCGAAGTCATAGAATATGTTTTCGACAATGTTGGGTTTTGAAAGGGACGCGAGCATGAATTCGATTTCATAGTCGGCGTCGACTTCAGCGGTGTCGGTGGTGAATTCCTGTCGGGCGTTGAGATATCCTTTACCTCCGGCCATCATCACGTAGCGGACGCCGCGTTGCAGGGCAAAAGAGAATTCGCCTTGTCCGCCGGTTGCTGTCCGCTGCATCGATCCGTCGTTTCCGACGATCCGGACAACTGCTCCGGGAATAGGCTCTTCGTCGTGGTCAGTGACCCATCCGTTGATTGTTATTTTGAGGTCGGGTAGTTCGAAGGAGTAGATGTGGTCATAGCCGCGTCCGTCGCCTCGGTTTGAGCTGAAAAAACCTTCGGGGTGGCTTGATTTGGCAAAGGTGATTCCGAAGTCGTCGGACGGAGAGTTGATCGGGCTTCCCATGTTGACGACTTCCCAGCGGCCGTCCGGCATGAGTGTGGCCTGAAAGATGTCAAGGCCTCCGAATCCGGGGTGTCCGTCGGAGGCGAAGTACATGATGCTGTCCGTCAGCATGTAGGGGAATACCTCGTCGCCGGGAGTGTTGATCTGGGGGCCGAGGTTCTCAAGCGATCCGGCTCGCTCTTTGATGTTGACGCGCCAGATGTCCTTGCCGCCTTCGCCCGGCATGTCGCTTGTGAAATAGAGGTATTCTCCGGAGGGCGAAACGGCAGGGTGGCCGTAGCTCGAAATGGTGTCAGCCGATATTTCGAATTTTGTCGGCGCACCCCATTTGGCGTCGCTTCTGGGTGAGGTGAAGAGTTCTACGCCGGTGTTTGCGGTCGGCGATCGCCGAGCTTTTGTGAGGTACATCGTATTGCCGTCCGGGGAGAATGAGACGATTCCTTCGTCCATTTCGGAGTTTAGTTCGCCTTCGACCGGTTCGGGTCGCATCCACGCGCCCTGTTCGTTTTTGCGCGCCATCCAGATGTCGCTTTTTTTCTGTCCGGTGATCTCGCTGCGGTTGTCGCCGGTCACTTTCTCGTTTGTCGTGGTGAAATAGAGAATGTCGCCGTTGAACATCGGGGCGAAGTCAGACCGGCGCGAGTTGAACAGTTTTGCATTCTTAACGATGTAGCGGGTCGGATTCTCTTTGTTTGCTGCCGCCCACCGCGCACCCTCCAGTCCGAGCACGGCTTCGGCTGAGGAGGGGCATCTCATGAGGTATTCTTCGTAGGACCTGACAGCATCTTTGTATTTTCCTTCAGCGTGGAGCATCCGGGCGAGATTGAGCTGGGCGGTCGAGTCGGGATAGCCGTAGCGGATTGCATTCTGATAGGCAGCTCCCGCGCGCGACCACTGGCTGAGTTTCCGGTGGGCTTCGGCCATTTTGAAGGCTACTTCGCCACGCAAGGCTCGATCCTCTTTTTTTGTCAGTTTATTGTAGATTTTACGATAGGTTTTCGATGCGTCAAAGTATTCGCCGCGAGCCATCTGTTCGTCAGCGGCGGCCAGTTTCGGACCGCGGCACGAGAAAAAGACTGCGGACAGGAGTGACAGAAGCGCTATGAGGTAGAATTTCTTCATATAGAATATAACGACGGAGGGGCGGCGATATTACCTTAATTAAATAAAAAACGCTGCTGGCAGCGGGGGGGGTCGGGGGGGGACGGGATGATGTGTTAAAAAACGCGAAAGAGGCGGACGGCAGAACTTTCGGCACTATCTTTGCATTCTAATTACAGACTTTATATCCGTCCGGGGTTGTTGTTTTAGAATAATCTCAAAATCCCGGAGTAACGAAATTACTCTACAGAATGTTTACCGCATCACAAAAACGCCAGGAAAATATTGCTGAGTATCTGCTCTATATGTGGCAGATCGAGGATCTGATCCGTGCAAACGGGCTGGATATTGACAAGATACGTGAGAATGTCATTGACCGCTTTACATCGCTGACCGAGGCTCAGCGTCAGGAAATGACCGAGTGGTATGAATCTCTCATCGACATGATGCGTCGCGAGGGGGTCGAGAGCAAGGGTCATCTGCAGATCAACCGCAATGTCCTTTCGTCGCTTGTCGATCTCCATCAGACGTTGCTGAAAGATCCTGAGTTTGCGGAATATACGGCTGAGTTCTACCGTGCCCTGCCATATATCGTCGAGCTGCGGTCGAAGGCCGGCGAGGATAAGCCGGGGGAGATCGAGACTTGTTTCAATGCTCTCTACGGGATGCTTATGATGCGTCTTCAGAAGAAGGAGATTTCGGAGGAGACACTTGCGGCCATCAGACAGATTTCGCATTTTATAGCTGTTCTTGCCCGCAATTTCAAACTCGACGAGCAGCATAAGCTTTTCAAGAACGATAAGGATTGACTGTCAGATTCAGATTGAGTCCGTACTGACGGAAGATAATAAAAAAATGAGGGTCCGGTGAAACTAATCGGGCCCTTGTTGCGTCATATAGGAACAGAAAGTGGATTTTAAGTAAGTGTTCAAATTTAAACGATAGTAAGTGAACGAAAATCTTTTATACAATCTGCTGCTTCTTTTCT
>JAIDJZ010000169.1 GCA_029051965.1 Paramuribaculum sp.
CTGGCTTTCTGGAGTGTGCAGAGGAAGTCGTTGGAGGGAAAATCGATGCCGTAGACTTTGGCGGCAGCCCTGAGGCAGCCCTGGTCGAAGACTTTGTTGTGGGCTACGAGCGGAAGATCTCCGATGAAATCGCGGAACTCATTCCAGACGCCGGCAAACGTGGGCTGGCCGTCGGTGTCGCGGCGTCCGATGCCGTGGATGCATTCGGTGAAGCGCGCATAATAGTAGTTCGGATAGGGGCGCACGAGGCGGTAGAAGCTTTCGGCGATGATCCCGTCGACAACCTTGACCGCACCGATGGCGCAGATGCTGCTTCTTTCACCGTTTGCGGTTTCAACGTCGACCGCCACGAAATTATCCATTCTCTCCCTCCTGACGGTTGACGATCGAGATTGCGGCTTCGCGCACATCCTCCATAAGCCAGCGCGGGGTCGATGTGGCGCCGCAGACTCCGATCGAAGTTACATTTTTCAGCCATTCGGGATTGATTTCCGACGGATTGGAAATAAGATGTGTCCGCGGATTCGATTCGAGACAGTGGCCGTAGAGCACCCGTCCGTTGCTGCTTTTCTTTCCGCAGACAAAGAGAATGACCGAGTGCGAGGCGGCGAACGCCCCAAGCCTTTCGGCCCGGTTGGCGACCTGACGGCAGATGGTGTCGTGGCAGGTGACTTCCACCCCTTCCCCGGCACGCTCGGCAATGCGGTCATACATCTTACGGTAGCCTTCAAGCGATTTGGTGGTCTGCGAATAGAGAGCGATCGGCCGCGAAAAGTCGATGTTGTCCAGAGTCGAGGAGTCGTCGACGACGATTGCGGTTCCGTCGGTCTGCCCGACGAGCCCGTTGACCTCGGCATGGCCTGTTTTGCCGTAGATCACGATCTGGGGCGGATTTGCCGAGTCATAGGTCGTCTTGATGCGGCGCTGAAGACGGAGCACGACAGGACACGTGGCGTCGATTATGTTTATGTTGTTGCGGGCGGCAAGCTGATAGGTCGACGGCGGCTCGCCGTGGGCGCGCAGAAGCACGTTGACATTCGTCAGCGCTCCCATTTCGGCATGGGTGATCGTCTGCAGCCCTTTGCGCTGCAGGCGCTCGACTTCGTCGGAGTTGTGGACGATGTCGCCCAGACAGTAGAGTTCCGGATGGACATTGAGCTGACTTTCGGCTTTGTCGATAGCGGCTGTCACTCCGAAGCAGAATCCGGAGCCGGAATCAATTTCGACTTCGACCTGACTGCTCATAGTGATGAAATGACCCGGTTGTAGAGGTCGATGAGCCATTTGTTCTGCTCTTCGACGCTCATGACGGAGTTGTCGAGCACGACTGCATCGTCGGCGCAGCGGAGGGGGCTTTCCTCACGCGTTTCGTCGATATGGTCGCGGCTGACTACATTGGCCAGCACTTCTTCAAACGATGTCGCGATCCCCTTTTCGATCATTTCGCTGAGGCGTCGCTGGGCGCGTGTCTGGGCCGACGCGCGGACGAAGACTTTCATCTCCGCATCGGGAAACACGGTTGTGCCGATGTCGCGGCCATCCATGACGATTCCCTTGCTTTCGCCCATTTTCTGCTGCATTGCGACCAGTGCGTGGCGCACCTGCGGGATAGCAGCGACGGGCGATACACACTGGCTGACGGCCATAGTCCGGATCTCGGTCTCGACATTCTCCCCGTTCAGGAGCGTCGACTGGGTCTCGCCGTTTACCTCGAAATCGATCGCGATTTCCGGAAGTGCGGCGATAAGGCGGTCTGCGTCTACGGAATTGTCGGCATCGCTGATCATGCCGTTGCGAAGCGCATGGAGCGCTACGGCGCGATACATTGCTCCAGAATCGATATATCTGTAACCGATCGTTTGGGCAAGATGGCGTGCCATGGTGCTTTTGCCTGATGAGGAATAGCCGTCAATGGCGATTGTTATCAGTGAGGGACTGTTTGGATTCATAAAAGTTCGCTGAGATTGGTTGAGAGGTTGAACATAAATGTCGTGGCTCCGGAATGGGGTTGCGAGAGGGCGACTCCGATGCCGAATGAGCTGACACGGATTCCGGCTCCGACCGAAAACCCCGAAAGAAACGACCGGGAATAGGTCGACATGTCGGTACGTGTCTTGTAGTTATATCCGATGCCGATGTGGAATTTGTCGGAGGGGACAAAGTCTGCGGCAAAAATGAGATGGCGGAACAGATTCGAGCCGAACGAGTCTTTAAGTTTTAATTTGTCGGTTGAGGTCCCGTCGCCCGTTTCGTAGTAGGGGAGATGCCATTTGGTCAGATTCCAGGCTGTGATGGAGAAGCGGACGGGAAATGTCCCGAACGACTTTGTCCATCCGAGACGAACGTCGATCGGAAGACGGTCATAGTGGCTGTCGAAACGCTTGACCTGTCCCCCGAGATTGGCGATGACCGCCGACAGTGACAGATCAGATTCGGGATCATAGTAGTTGAGGCCGAGATCGGTTGCGATGGCCATTGCCGAATAGTCGCCATAGGCGTTGTAGAGAAACTTGAGGTTGATGCCGCCGCGCAGCCGGTCCGTGATGTCGTGGGAATACATGCCGGAAAATGCGACATCCTTTGGCGAGAAGGCTCCGGTGATGTTTCCGGAGATGTCGGTGCGGTCCATTTCGCCATAGCCGTAATACTGGATTCCGACCGACCATGCTCCATGTTCGCCTGCCGATGTCCCGAATCTCGCTCCTGCGAAATTCGATCCCGCGATATAGCGCATGTAGTTGATGCCGATCTGGCTTTCAAATTCCGGTCCGAGGAGAGCGGGATTCTGGTCAACGGCGTTGATGTCGTCGTCGACCGTAGAGATGTTGATCCCCCCGAGGCCGTAGGTGTGGGCCGAAGAGGGGATGTTGAGATAATTATAGGCAGGAGAGGAGTCGGCGCCTTCTGCCGTAAAGGCCGGGACAAGTAGCGCCGCAAGAATAATCTGCCTGTTGATTTTATGTGTGTAACCGGATATGTCCATTGTTCAGATTGCAAAATTACGAATTTGTTTCCTGACAAACGAATCTGACAGGAACAAAACCCTTGTAGCGGCCCTGCTTTCGGAGCGGGAGAGTGCACGCTCAAAATCTAAACGAACAATG
>JAIDJZ010000017.1 GCA_029051965.1 Paramuribaculum sp.
GTCAGGGACAAGGAGGCAGAAGAGATCGAACAGAATCTAAAAGAGGATGTCACCTCGGCCATTGCAAGCGAAAAGTATGGATTCATTTCGGGTGCGCTTGCCGAAACACTTACCAAAGGAACCCGGCAGGTTGAAAAGCAGACCAAGCTGATCGACGCATTCGTCACCAACAAGCTGTTCGGCTTCCCGATTTTCATAGCTCTGATGTTTCTGACTTTCTGGGCCACATTCGAAATCGGGTCCTATCCGATGGACTGGATCGAGTCGGCTGTCGGCTGGATCGCCGGACTTGTCCAGGAGTGTATGCCCGACGGCTGGATGAAAGACCTAATCGCTGACGGAATCATCGGTGGCGTAGGCGGTGTGATTGTGTTTCTTCCGAATATTCTGATACTGTATCTGTGCATCTCTTTCATGGAAGACTCCGGCTACATGGCGCGGGCGGCCTTCATCATGGACCGCATAATGCATCGGATCGGACTTCACGGGAAATCGTTCATTCCTCTGATCATGGGCTTTGGCTGCAACGTTCCGGCAATCATGTCGACGCGCAGCATCGAGAGCCCGTCGAGCCGCATCATCACAATTCTCATCAATCCGTTCATGTCCTGTTCGGCACGATTGCCGATCTATGTTCTGCTCATCGGAACGTTTTTTGAAAAACATGCGGCTCTGATGTTTCTCGCGCTCTATCTGCTCGGAATAATCGTGGCAGCCGTCACGGCGCGTCTCCTCAGACGCTTCTATTTCAAAACGGATGAGACCCCGTTTGTCATGGAGCTTCCCCCCTATCGCCTGCCGACCGGGAAAGCACTGCTGCGCCACATGTGGAGCAAGGGCGAACAGTATCTGAAAAAGATGGGTGGAGTCATTCTTGTCGCAAGCATCGTTGTCTGGGCGCTGAACTACTTCCCTATCCACAACGAAACTCTTCCTGCCGAAAACGAACCGACTTTCATGGCCGACGATTCGAAAATCGATCCGGAAAACGACTCCTACCTCCAGATGCTCGGAAAATTTGTCAATCCGGTCATGGAACCGTTAGGAATGCACTGGAGAGGAACTGTCGCAATGCTTGCCGGTGTTCCTGCTAAGGAAATTGTTGTGTCGACTCTCGGAGTGCTATACACCGGCGACGAAGAGATTTCCGATCAGGCCCTCGGTCAACGGCTCACAGCAACGAATCCGGCAACAGGAAAGCCTGATTTCACAATGGCATCAGCGCTCGCGCTTCTTGTGTTTGTGCTTCTCTACTGTCCATGCATGGCAACGGTCATAGCTATCGTGAAAGAGACAGGCCGCTGGCAATATGGCGCATTCTCGGTTGTCTATAACACAGCCGTGGCCTGGGTTCTGGCATTCGCCGTCTACCGCCTCGCGCTCTTAGCGAATTAAAAAAGGGTTATTCCAATTCGACAACCGTTATACCTGCGCCTCCGAAGCGGACATCCTCGTCGCGGCAGCTTCTGACTCCGCTGACTGAGCCAAGATATTCACGGATGCACTGACGCAATGCGCCGGTTCCGGTTCCGTGAAGGATTCTGACCTTCGACGCGTTGAACTGGATCGCGTCGTCGATAAAGTATGTGACAGCCTGCACAGCCTCATCGACACGCATTCCCCTGACATCTATCTCCTGCCTGAACTGCAGCTGTCGGGAACGGGCCTCGTTGCTTGTCGCAGACGAAATGAACGACGATGCTTTCGCAGCTGAGGGAATCTTCGACAGAGTGCGTCTGAGACGCGAGAGTTTCACGGTTGTCTTCAGCATGCCGAAGATGACAACCGCCTCTTTCCCTTTGATCTCGACAATCCGGCCCGGAGTTCCCTCTCCGTCGAGTTTCACCACGTCATTGACTTCGAGCGGAGCATTCCTGTCCGCAACCGGTCTGGCGGCCTTCTTCTTCGCCTTCGGGGCTTTTTTCAGCAGATCCGGCTGGTCATCACTGCCCGCTGCAATAACTTTCTTGTCTTCGTCGAGACGACGACGGGCCTCACGGATCTTTTCCTTATCGGCCGCCGCGCTCCGTATCTCCTTGATCGTGCGTTCGACACGTGCGTTCGATCCATCGATAATGCGCTTGGCCTCTTCTTTCGCTTCCGATATGATCTCGCGCCGCTTGCTGCGAAGCTCGTCGGCCTCCGATTCATAACGTTCGAGTGCCATCTCGACTTTCTTCTCCTTCTGACGAATGGCCAGACGCTTGTTTTCCCAGTATTTTTTGTCACGGGCGATATCAAGCAGGTACTTGTCGAGGTTGATATAGTCACTTCCGACAATCTGTTCGGCTTCTTCAAGAATTGTCTTCGGGAGTCCGATTTTTTTGGCGATCTCGATTGCAAACGAGCTGCCGGGATTGCCGATTGAAAGTCGGAAAAGCGGCTGCATCTGCTGCCGGTCATAGAGCATCGATCCGTTAATCAGTCCAGGGGTGTCTTCCGCGAAATGCTTAAGGTTCTGGAAATGCGTTGTGATAATACCCCACATCTTCTTGTCGTTCAGGTTATGAAGAACCGCCTGAGCAATCGCGCCACCGATCTGCGGCTCTGTCCCTCCTCCGAATTCATCAATAAGAACCAGACTGGATTTACGCCCTCTCTGCAAAAGGAACCGCATGTTACGCAAATGGGAACTATAGGTACTAAGGTCACTTTCAAGCGACTGATCATCGCCTATATCGACGAATATATCCTCGAAAATGCCACATCGTGAGTTGCTGTAGACCGATGGGAGAAGTCCACACTGTAGCATGTACTGTATTATCCCGGCAGTCTTAAGGCAGACAGATTTCCCACCGGCATTCGGCCCGGAAATAACGAGGATACGCTCTTCGGGAGTCAAGGTTATGTCAAGCGGAACAATCTCCTTGTTCTGCCGGCGCAGCGACATGAGAAGCCCGGGATGACAGGCGTGGTACCATTCCAGCTCCTCATTCGGAGAGAATGACGGCAGAGAAGCATCTATATCCTTTGCGAACAATGCCTTTGCATGGATAAAATCAAGTTCACCCATTATTTTGCAACTTTCAGCAATCTGATCCGCATAGGGACGGAGCGTGTCGGTCAGGAGAGTAAGGATTCTCGTGATCTCGCGGCGTTCGGCCAGCTCGAGTTCGCGAATACGGTTGTTTGCTTCGACAACTTCGGCCGGCTCGATAAACACAGTCTTCCCTGACGCAGACTCGTCGTGGACAATTCCGGACAGTTTGCGCTTGTTCATCGGCGCAACAGGAAGCACAAGACGCCCGTCGCGCATGGCCGGAGCTGTATCCGCATCAATCACACCTTCTTTCTGGGCTCGCGCAATGACTGATTTCATCACCGAATTGACTCTGCCGCTCATGCGGTTCATATCCCTGCGGATCTCAGCCAGTTCGGGCGATGCGCTGTCCATGATATTGCCATAACGGTCAATGACCCGGTTGATCGCACCAACGACAGGAGCAAATGTGACCATGCGCCGCACGGTCGCACTCAATTCCGGATAGGGCTGCTGCGACTCATCCTCAACATCTCCCGCTCTGAAAAAATCAGCGACTTCGCCCATGCAGACCAGCGTTGATCTGACAGTGACGAATTCAGCAGCCGGAAGGAAAGTGCGGCCGACCGTCAGGACTTTCAGCGAATGGGAAATATCGTGGAGTCCAGCCAGCGGCAGGTCGGTTTCGCCTCTGACAATCGCGAGCATTTCATCGGTCGCATGAAGCGCCCGGCTGATTACCTCGTAGTCGGTCAGAAAAGTCATCTCGTCGGACAGCTGACGTCCCATTGCTGAAACGCAGTAGGCGGAAACTTCCTGACGAACGCTGTCAAAACCTATTTTTTTTTCAAAAGATTCGGGATAGATCATTCGAATTATGAATATATGAACACTGTAGAGACCTCAGAATGATGCGAGGAATCATTCCCCGGCTTATTATCAGTCATTTCTGCAAAACGGCTACAAATTTACGAAGTTTTCGCGACATGCGGGTTCTCCCAGCCAAAAAAGTCCTCGCAGCCCGTTCACGCTTGTCTACCGGTCAGAGGGATGGAATTCAACAATTTCAGCATAAAAGATGTTATAGTATCAAAACAATAAGAACCTTTTTAACTTGATTTATTATGAAAACACTAATTAACTATTGGGGACAATCCAAATGGTGGTGGGTTGTTCTGCTCGTCGGAATCGTGACAGTCCTGTCAGGTTTTGCCTACTGGCTATGGCCGGCAATCGGATTTGCAGTTTCCTCACAGATTTTCGGATGGTTGCTCGTTCTTGGAGGAATCGTCCAGCTCTGTGTCTCGTCGGGCGCCGCCCGGCCTCAGGGGTGGGGAGGGTGGCTCGTCGGGGGTGTTATCGACCTGTTCATCGGCTTCATGCTTGTGCGCAGTGTGATTCTTTCTGAACTTGT
>JAIDJZ010000170.1 GCA_029051965.1 Paramuribaculum sp.
ACGGCCACCACCTATATCTACACGCTTATGATGTGCGGCTGGGTCAGATGTGAATATCATCCCACCCGACAAGACCGTCATAGACATGACCCGTAAAAAAACGGCGGTGCGCCGGAAGCTAAGCATTCTTATTTCCGGCACACCGCAGTAACGCCACGCAGACCTACTTACTCAAAGCCGCCGACGGATTCTGCGAAGAATAGACATAATCGGTCTTTCCAATCTCGAATTTCAGGAGAGATCCATTGTCTTTCACTTTAACATCATCGAGTTTCGTCATCGAAGTGTAGCGCGCAAGCAGCTGACGTCTAAGAGCGGCCTCGACCATCGAAGCAAACTGCGGC
This sequence comes from Paramuribaculum sp., assembly GCA_029051965.1. Lineage (GTDB taxonomy): Bacteria > Bacteroidota > Bacteroidia > Bacteroidales > Muribaculaceae > Paramuribaculum. Next base: position 345 of record JAIDJZ010000170.1, read on the forward strand.
TTGAGAGCTTCCGGATTCGACTGCGTCGCGCCGTCAAGCACATTGCCGGAGATGACGAGACCGCTCGGATCGACCGCTACTGACATATTGGCCACATCAAGAGCAAGCATGATCTCATCATCGTCGACCGCCGTCCATCGCCCTGTCACTGTCGACTTGGCCGAAGCCGCGATTTCAAACGGCTGGACAAGCGCATCGCTGCCGGTCATTGCTCCGGTAGATGACACCATCCCGACAATCACAACCGGGCCTCCGGTCTTTGCCGAATCGCGTTCAAAAGTAATCGTCTCGACCAACGTAGCCTGCGAACCGGCATCGTTGACAAGCATCTGCGGAGTCGAGCTCCAGGTTCCTTCAACCTGCGAAGCGAGACGTTCAGCCTCATTGCAGCCTGTCAGGCTGACTGCTGCGAGCGCCATTGCGCCAATCAGAATTTTCTTCATAACTATTCTTTATATTATATAATGAATTGCATAACCATATACCGACCCACTGCATTCAGCACCTATCGGCCTAATTTTCAATAAAAACGTTCAACCAGAAACCATATGGATTCCTTCGGAGTAAAATTAAACAGTTTCTTATAGTCCATAACACGACGTCCCGTTAAAAGTTCAAAAATGGAATCGCAAAAACGCCGGACGTGGTTAATTTTTCGTATTTTTGCACCGTATGCCTAAACCACGCCTAATCGAGCTTCTGGCTCCAGCAAAAAACGCCGACATCGCTATTGAAGCAATACGCCACGGAGCCGACGCCGTCTACATCGGAGCATCATCACACGGTGCCCGCAGCAGCGCCGCCAATTCCGTAGCCGACATCCGCCGCGTTGTCGAGTTCGCCCATAGGTTCCGCTGCCGCGTCTATGTCACTCTGAACACCCTCGTCTACGAAAACGAGATCCAGCAGGTCGAAAAGCTTGTTGACGAACTCTACCGCGCAGGCGGTGACGCTCTGCTCGTACAGGACACGGGCATTCTCCGAATGAATCTCCCCCCGATTGCCCTCCATGCATCGACCCAATGCGACATAAGAACTCCGGAAAAAGCCCTTTTTCTTGCCCGGGCAGGTTTTTCACAGCTGGTTCTGCCGCGCGAAATGACGCTTGAGGAAATGGAGGCGGTCCACAGGGCAGTTCCCGACACTCCGCTGGAAGCGTTTGTCCACGGCGCTCTGTGTGTCAGCTACAGCGGCGACTGTCAGGCAGGTTTCTCCACCGCGCGCCGCAGCGCCAACCGTGGTGAATGCCCTCAGATATGCCGCCACAGTTTCAACCTGATCGACACCGACGGCAACACACTTATTGAAAACCGCCATCTGCTTTCACTCCGCGACCTCAACCGCTCGGAACTCGTCGGCCGCATGCTCGAAGCCGGCATTTCGTCGTTCAAAATCGAGGGACGTCTAAAAGACGCTGCCTATGTCAAGAACACCGTGGCAGCCTACCGAAAGGCAATAGACAATGCTATCTCCACAGCCCCTGACCGCTATCGCCGCGCCTCGATCGGAGATTCTGAAATAAACTTCGTCCCGGACCTCTCGGAAAGTTTCAACCGCGGTTTCACAACTTATTTCACGACAGCACCCAGACCGACAGTTCAGATGGCGTCAATCCTTTCGCCCAAATGGACCGGAAAGCCGGTCGGCAAAGTGACCGCATGCAGCCACGGACAGATCCGCATCGACTCCGGCTGTCAGCTTGCCAACGGCGACGGTCTCGGCTATTTCAACCGTCAGGGACTGTTTGTCGGCTTTCGCGCCAACCGCGCCGAAGGCAACATGATAATCCCCGCCTCGCCGCAGAATATCCCGGCAGGGACCGTACTCTACCGCAACCACAACCGTCTTCGGGAAGAAGCCCTCGCCGGCGACACGGCGCGACGATCGATTCCGCTGACACTAACCCTCCGCACCATCCCGTTCGGCATAGCGCTCGACGCCGCCGACAGCAACGGAAACAGCGTCAGTCTTAGCGAACCGCTCGAACTCGCCGAAGCAAAAAGCCCGCAGGCAGACTCGCGCCGCGATGTCCTCTCGAAAACAGGCGACACAATCTTCTCAGCCCCGGAAATCAATGACCTGGTTGGAAATCTCTTCATTCCGAGATCACGCCTCGCAGCTCTGAGACGGTGCGTCCTGGAGAAACTGACAGAAACGATTGTCGCGACCCACCCGTTTGACTATCGCCGAGCGGAACAGACCGACGCACAGATCACATGGACCGACCGGCTCGACTACCACGACAATGTGGCCAACTCTCTGGCACGTCAGTTCTACACAGACCACGGCATCCGATCAATCGAACCGGCCATCGAGACCCTCAGTCCAAAAGGAAACGAAACGAGAGTAATGACCACCCGCTATTGTCTGCGCCGCGAATTCAACCGCTGTATGCGCACACCGGCCGGACGCCAGTGGCACGGTCCGCTCTATCTAGAGTCAGGCCCCGACCGCTTCCGTGTCGACTTCGACTGCAAGGAGTGCAGAATGAAAGTCTTCCATCTTCGCGACAATCCTCCGAAAAGAAGGAAGTCATAAACCGATGGAAAATCAGCAGAATCGTTGCACACCTCGGAGTAAATACCTAAATTTGCACATATAGAAACTTAACTCATAATTCCCTATAACCCCCACTCAATCATTCATGAAAAAAGATCGTATTCTTGTAACCGGCGGAACCGGTTATATTGGGTCACATACGGTTGTCGAACTCCAGAATGCCGGATATCCGGTTGTCATCATCGACAATCTGTCAAACTCCAACAAAGATGTACTTGACGGAATCGAACGCATCACAGGACTCCGCCCCGACTTCGTAGAAGCCGACTGCACCGACATGGAAGCCCTGAAGAAACTCTTCGCAGACTATCCCGACATCCGCGGAATCATCAACTTCGCAGCTTCGAAAGCCGTCGGAGAATCAGTGCAGAAACCGATTCTCTACTATCGCAACAACCTCAACACCCTTCTCAACCTGCTCGACCTGATGGCTCCGAACAACGTGAAGGGAATTGTGTTCTCCTCCTCATGCACTGTCTATGGCGAACCCGACGTGAACCCCGTCACCGAACAGTCGCCCATCAAAAAGGCAACATCGCCCTACGGAAACACAAAACAGATCTCTGAAGAGATCATCACAGACGTGATCACATCCGGCGCACCATTCAAGAGCGTCATTCTCCGCTACTTCAACCCCGTCGGAGCGCATCCCTCGGCTGAGATCGGCGAGCTTCCCAACGGCGTTCCCCAGAACCTCATCCCCTATCTGACACAGACCGCAATGGGCATCCGCAAAGAACTCAGCGTTTTCGGCGACGACTACGACACCCCCGACGGATCATGCATCCGCGACTATATCAACGTTGTCGATCTCGCGAAAGCCCATGTGATCGCCGTTGAGCGTATGCTCGAAGACAAATCCGACGACCAGATCGAAATCTTCAACCTCGGAACAGGACGCGGCACCTCTGTGCTCGAACTCATCAACACCTTCGAAAGCGCGACAGGCGTAAAAGTACCCCACAAGATCGTCGGACGTCGCGAAGGCGATATCGAAAAGGTATGGGCCGACCCCGCACACGCAAACAATGTGCTCGACTGGGTTGCAGATTCGACAATCGAAGACACAATGCGTTCCGCATGGGCTTGGCAGTGCAAGCTGCGCGAACGCGGAATCATGTAAGACGAATCTTCTGGTCATATAGATCACCGGAAATGACAATTCTGAAACGAATCTATTTCTTCATCATAGCGTTGGCCGTCGTTCTGTCGGCCAACGCTCAGTCTTTATCCTCACGACAGGATTCGGCGCATGTCGATTCTGCGGCAACAATAAGCCTTCTGACAGTTGCTCCCGGATGTCAGATTTACGAACTCGAAGGACACAGCGGACTGCGCATCCGCACAGCCACCGACGACATGGTGGCCAACTGGGGACTGTTTGATTTCAGCGCCCCCAACTTCGTCTACCGATTTGTCAAAGGCGAAACCGACTATTGCGTCGGACTGTGGCCCTACGGTTATTTCATTTCGCTCTATCGTCAGGAAAACCGACGCGTGACTGAACAGATTCTTGATCTGACTCCGGAGGAAGCAGCCCGTGTCATTGCACTGGTCACAGAAAACCTGCGGCCGGAAAACCGGGTCTACCGCTACAACTATGTCCTTGATAACTGCGCCACGCGTCCGCTCGCAATCGTGGAGGAAGCCATCGGCGACTCAATCAGGTTCTCCGAGAGCGAAGCACTGGACGAGAGCAGAGCGACCTTCCGCAACGTAATGCGCACCTACCACCGCAACTATCCGTGGTATCAGTTCGGCATTGACCTCGCCCTCGGCTCAGGCATCGACAGAGAGGTCTCGGTCCGCGAAACAGGATTCGCACCGGTCGTGCTTGAGAAAATTGCCGCGACGGCAACTATCGATGGCAGCCGTCCGCTCGTCAGGAGCGAGAGAATCGTTTCAGACGGCCCTGAAAACGGGACTGCTGAAAAGCCTACACCCTGGTATCTCACCCCGCTCGCAATCTTCTGGGCACTCGCAGCCATCTGTCTGATCTACGCCGTCAGATCAGTCCGCCGCAAAGCATTCTGTCCCTGGATCAACGCCATCTTCTATTCGGTTCTCGGACTCAGCGGACTGTTGTTGACGTTTCTGATCTTCGTCTCGTCGCACGAAGCGACCTCACCGAACTGGAACTATCTATGGATCAACCCGCTCTGCTTCCTTGTTCCGGCAATGATCAGGATTCCGAGAGTCCGGGGCATCCTGCGGAACTACATGCGCCTCAACATCTGTCTGATCGCACTCTATGTCATCATCGCGCTCTTCGGAATCCAAAGCCCAAATCCGGCCTTCTATCCCATTCTGCTGGCCGATTTCATTCTTTCGTCATCATATCTTCAGGTCACACGTGAAAATAACAAATAAATTCCGTCTGCTACTGCTGTGTGTCATGACTGCAGCAGCTACCTTTACGACATTCGCCCAGCAAAAAAAATCGCCCATTGTCGCGGTCATCACGGTCGAAGGACTCA
>JAIDJZ010000171.1 GCA_029051965.1 Paramuribaculum sp.
GTCACCTTGAATACAGGATATTCGCGCGAGTCCGAACCGTAGGAGTTGGCCAGCGTCAGTTTGACGGTGTGGTCGCCCGCCTTCGAGAATTGAACTTTTGCTGCGCCTTCCTGACCCTTGTTGGCATCACCGGCCGATTCAAGTTCGGTGAATTCGGCCATGCGGTCGGTCGACTCCCATGTCGGAGCGGTCACAACCGGGAATGCAGAACCCGAAATGAACGGACAGCCGGAGATGTAGAACGGTGTTTTCGGAGCTTTCACCATCTGGCCTTCGCCTCCATTCTTAACCTCTTCGAGGTCGAAGTTATAGCCGTCGATAGTCTTATCCTGACCTACAGATTTGAAGACGTAAGTGTCGGGATCGGCATCATCCTCGAAGTCCCAGTAAGCGAGAAGACCTTCGGGAACATTGTTTCTGTTCACCTCATTCATCGCAACCTTGACTTCCTCGGCAGTAAGTGCCTTAGTCCAGATCTGCATATCGTCAATAATTCCGTCGATCGCAGATGCCTGATACTGCACACCGCCAAGAATCAGATCGTCAGTACTTGAAATGGGATAGCGGGTACGGTTGGCCACGAATTCATCATTCTTTCCGGTTGTCTTAACCGTATTGTGCCATTCAGTATACTCAGTCCATTCAGCTTCCTGTGCCACACCGTTGACATACATAATAAAGCGGAACGAGCTGCCTTGATATTCACATACGAATGCAAGGTGGGTCCATGCACCGGGAGAGAACTTAGTCTTCGGGAAAGTGTAAGCCAGCTCTCCTGGAGAACCTGTGTCCGTCGGGCTTCCGCGGAATGTGATCTTAGGAACACCATCCGCATTCACCGAACTCCAGCACCATCCCCAGTTTGACTGAGGCCATGCGCCATTCTTGTTGGTGATGTTCATGAGAGCCCAGCTATCTTCCGGGAACTGATCGAAATTGAACCATCCTGCGATGGTAAACGACTGGAGTGCCTGGATCTTGAACTGGCTGTTCGATCCGCCGATATGTCCGTTGTTAAGCTTGATAGCGCGCGATGCGACACCGTCGGCATCACGGCCGGTGTAGCCCACTGTCGGACTGTCGGTCAGTTCGATGCTGACTGCCGATGAACTTTCGTCGACCGTAGCTCCGTTGGCTGTCAGTGAATAGATCTCAGGGAGCGCTCCGACGATATCGCTCGATACCTGAACGAAATAGCCATAACGCTTTTCAGAGGCTGTGCCTTCGTCGACCACAAGATCATAACCGCCGATCTCGCTCAGACCTGCAGGCACTTCAAGGCTCGTTCCCTCTCCGGAGGCTACAAGTTTGTTTGCGGTGTCATAGAGTTTGAAGCTCGATGCGCTGTGACGCGGATCGACATAACCGAGCTTGAACGATTCGTTGACCTTGATTGT
>JAIDJZ010000172.1 GCA_029051965.1 Paramuribaculum sp.
GATTTAATCACCCCCCTCCTGCTCTCCGGCGGGGTCGGGATCGGAGAGCAGGAGGGGGGTGATTAAATCAACATAACGGTTTGGAAAACCGCTTTTATTTCAGCAGGCGAATGCGCGCAGGGCGACGTCGGTCAGCCAGATCCAGAGTGGACAGAATCCGACAAAGAGGATGACGCTCAGGGTCAGAGAGGATGTTCCGGTAGCGACATAGGTGTTGTATTCGTCGGCGATGATGATACCGGAGAATGCCGGAGGAAGTGCGCTTGCCACAACCAGCATCTTGAGGTTCATGGGATCCATCTTGAAGAGCAGGCCGAGAATGAGCACCACAGCAGGCATGACGATCATTTTCAGGATCGAGCCGAGAACGGCCTGCCAGTTGACGGTGAATTTTACAGAGGAGAGGGTGATGCCGGCGGAGAAGACAGCCATTGAGGCATTGGCTTTCGCAATGAGGTTGAACGACGGGCTGAATTCTTTCGGCCAGGGGATTCCGATGAGTACCCAGACGACGGCCAGAATCGGGGCCCACGCAACGGGTTGGGCGAGTGCGTGGAGCACCGGTTTCCATGCGCTTTCTTTTTTTGTCGAGCCGGGATTCTGTTTTTCGAGCGAAGCGTTCATCAGCGAGAGTCCGACCGGAATTCCGATTGCGTTGACCACGATTCCGACGATCGCTACGACGAGTGCGACGGTGGGGCTTGTCCCGAAGATCGGTTCAAGAACGGCAAATCCGAGGAATCCGATTGTGGGGGATCCGCTGATCAGAGCGGAAACGGCCGCGTCGGCGCCGGTGTTTTTCCTGAAACAGTATTTGAAAATGAAATAGACCAGCATGAAACAGGCCATGATGCCGATGGTTGAGACCAGAGTCAGCTTCGCATCGCGGGCGAGTTCCTCGCGGGTTGACTGGACTATTGACACGAACAGGGCTGCCGGCAACGCGAAGTCGAGCACGACCTTGTTGAATTTTTTGGAGTCATCGCCGTTGAAGACGCCTTTTTTGCCTGAGATGAAGCCGGCAAGCATCACAACGATAATCGGGACGATGGCATAGAGTATGACATGACTTAGACCCATAGTGAACAATTGTTTAGTTGGTGAGAGGGGGTGTTATTTGTTGTTTCCGACGCCGCGGGCAAGTCAGACGGTGTAGTCGATCAGGGGAGTCGGGTTGAGGTAGCCGATATGGCCGGATTCTTTTCCGGAGGCGGCACTGAGCTGCACGTCGATCAGGCATGGGCGTCGGGAGGCGATTGCCGTCTCGAGTGCTTTTGAGAGGTCGGCGATGTTGTCGACGCGGTAGTTTTCCGCACCGAAGGCTTCGCCGATCAGATTGTAGGCGGCGTTGATGTCGAGAGTCGTCGGTGCGGGCGCATCTCCACCTGAGGGGTTGACGCCGACGCCGTTGTAGATTCCTCCGTTGTTGAACACGACTACGGTTACAGGGAGTCTGTAGCGGCAGATCGTGGCGAAGTCCATGCCGGAGAATCCGAATGCGGAGTCGCCTTCGATGGCCACAACCTGTTTGCCTGTCGAGACAGCTGCGCCGATGGCAGAACCCATTCCCATGCCCATGATGGCCCAGGAAGCGCAGTCGACACGGTGGCGCGGGAGCGACATGTCGACGGAGTCGCGTGTGTCGTCGAGTGTGTTTGCGCCTTCGTTGATCAGAATGATGTCGGGGTTAGATTCGAGAATCGGCTTGATTGCCGAGAGTGCGCTCCAGTGGTTCATCGGGCTTGCGGAAGCGGCTTCTTTAAGTCTGGTCTGGAATTTTTCATTTTTCGCTTTCGATTCAGCCTGAAGCGATGCGACCCATTGCGGATCGGCCGACATCGTGCGGCCTTTCATGGCTTCGAGGATCATGGCGAGCGATTCGTTCATGTCGCCGACAACGGGAGCGGCAACGGGGACGTTTCGGTCGATTTCGGTCGGCTCGATGTCGAGCTGGATGAATTTCATTGCCGGATTCCATTTGCCGCGTCCGAACGACAGCATCCAGTTGATGCGCGCCCCGATGACCATGACGACGTCTGCTTTCTCCATGATTGTCGAGCGGCAGCTTAGAGCGCTAAGCTCACCGTTGTCAGGGAGCAGGCCTTTTGCCATCGACATCGAGAGGTAGGGGATGCGGTAGGATTCGACAAGTTCCTTTATGCGGTCGTCGATGCGGGCATATGCAGCTCCTTTTCCGAGAAGGATTGCGGGGCGTTTTGCCGACAGAAGCATTTCGACGGCACGGCTGACGGCAGTCGCTGTCGGAGCGACGGGTGCGGCGATGTCGACGGGTTCATAGTAGAGTTTCTCGGCTTCGGATGCGTCCATGACTTCTCCGAGCGCCGGTGTGGTCATGTCGATGTAGACCCCTCCGGGACGTCCGCTGACGGCGGCGCGGTAGGCTCTTGCAACGGCAGAGGGGATGTCTTTGGCATATGAGCACCGGAAGGCAGCCTTGACGAGCGGACGGGCAGTGTTGAGCTGATCGAGCTGTTCGTAGGTTCCGACGTTCATGTCGACCATTGTCGGATCGGAAGCTCCGGAGATCTGGATCATCGGGTAGCAGTTGACGGTCGCGTTGGCGGTTGCGGTCAGTCCGTTCATGAATCCAAGAGAGGAAACAGTCAGCAGAACACCCGGTTTTCCGGTCAGGAATCCGTGTGTGGCTGCAGCCATTCCGGCCTGCTGTTCAAAACGGAAACCGTAGTAGTTCATTCCGATTTTCTGGATGGCGTAGGCCACTTCCGTGACGGGGATGCCCACAAGACCGTAGACATCCATCAGACCGAGCCGGCGAAGCGATTCGGCGAGAATGTACATGCCGGTTACCTGTTCGGGAAATTTCGGGGCTGAAGGCTGCGTGGCGGGATTATTGGTTGAGGTAGACATGGTGGTTACAGGTTAAAAAGTGGGGACTGAGGGGGGGAGGAAAGAGGATGATCTGCGGATGAGCCGGTGGGCGTTCCACAGATCATCTGCGTTGAATTATTTACAGAGTTTTACTTGGGTTGCGGGGCAGGGGCGGTTGTTCCGTTGGCGGCAAACGATGCGATCTGTTCGGGAGTGTAGCCGAGTCCGGAAAGAATCTCTTCGGTGTTGCCTCCGAGTGATGGACATGGGCCGTAGGTCGGAGTGAAATTGGAGATAGTGAATGGGCATCCGACGGTTACGAATTCGCCGATCTCGCCTCCCTGGTTGATTCTGACGAGGGTGTTGCCGTCGTAGAGCGATTCGTCGGTCATCACTTCTTTTGTCGAGAGGACCGGTCCGACGGGGACTCCTGCTTTGCTGAGAATCGATGTGACTTCGAATTTTGTCTTGTCGGCAGTCCATGCGGCGATTCTCTGATAGATTTCCTGTTTGTGCCGGTCGCGGGCGTCGGCTGTGTTGAAGTCGGGATTTGTCAGCCAGTCTTCAAATCCGGTTGCCTTGCAGAAGAGTTCGAAGTCTTTTTCGCCGCGCTGGAGAATGACGTAGACATAGTTGTTGGCGTCGACTTCGGAGTCATATCCGCCAGCCGGTTTGCATTTGTAGGTCCATCCCAAGACGCCTCCTCCTTCGATGTTGCCGGAACGGGGAACGCAGTCGCCGAATTGGCCGTCGGGGTACTGGGGGAATTGTGTCAGATAGCCGATTTTGTCGAGTGTCAGCTGGTCGCGTGTCTTGATTCGGCAGAGGTTAAGGCATGCGTTGTGCATTGACTGATAGACGAAACAGCCTTCGCCGGTGTGGTTTCGCTGCTGCAAGGCAGCGAGCAGGCCGATCAGGAGGTGCATGCCGGTATTCGAGTCGCCGAGTGCGGCGCCTGACTGAGTCGGAATGTTGTCAGTGCCGTCGTACCATCCGGTAGTGGAAGCTGCGGCAGCCGTCACCTGTGCGATAGGTTCGTAGGCTTTCAGATCCTTGTATTTTGATGAAAGGGGGAATCCTTTGATTGTTCCGTAGATGCATTTCGGGTTGAGCTTATGGACCTCTTCCCAGCCGAATCCGAGTTTGTCCATTGCTCCGGGATGGAGGTTTTCGACAAATATGTCGCATTCGCTGATCAGTTTTGTCAGAATCTCTTTGCCGTCGGGAGTCTTTGCGTCGAGAGATATGGATTTTTTGTCGGAGTTGAGCTGAAGGAAATAGTAGGAAGGGAGATCGGGGTTGAACTGCAGTTCCTTACGGGTAGCGTCGCCGACGCCGGGACGTTCGATCTTGATGACATCGGCTCCAAGCCATGCGAGCATCTGTGTGCATGACGGTCCGGACTGAACTTCTGTGAAGTCAACAACTTTAATTCCTTGAAGGGGTGCTGTATTAGTCATAATATTATAAAAAATGATGATTAAGAATAGTAGTTTGCCGGCAGGGCAGATTCAAATGCCCGGAAGGCGAGACTCATTAGGTTTTCTGATTGGAATAACGTGTGTCGGCTGAAAAAGTTCGTCATTTCGGAGAGGGATGGTGATATAGCCCCGGATTGGCGAAAATTCGTTAACTTTGCATGTTTTCAATCACTGGTTCTATGGTTAAAAGATATCTTTATTTTCTGATCTCGCTGTTCATCAGTTCGGTTGGAGTGGCTCTTGTGACCAAAACGGTTCTCGGGACCTCGCCGATTTCAAGTGTGCCTTATGTACTGAGTCTTTTTACGCCGCTTTCGATCGGTGGATGGACGGCAGTTTTCAATATGCTTTATATCATTCTCGAGGTGGCTTTGATGAGCCGGAGTCAGATCCGCGAAAAGCGTATGGATCTGATCATGCAGATACCGGTCAGTGTGCTTTTCGGAGTTTTCATCGATGTTTCGCTGCGGATGCTTTTCTGGTGGGCTCCGGGGCATTATCTTTCGCATGTGGCCACGCTGGTTGTCGGGTGCGGGATTCTGGCTTTCGGAATCGCGATGTCGGTCCAGGCGAATGTGGCGATGCTTTCCGGCGACTATCTGATCCGGGTGATTTCCTCGCGTTTTAAGAAGGAATTCGGACGAGTGAAGATCTGTTTCGATGTCAGTCTGGTTGCTGCGGCGTGTCTTATTTCGCTTGCTTTTTCATCGACAGTCAGCGGTGTGCGCGAGGGGACTGTGGCTGCGGCTCTTATGGTCGGTCCGATGGTGTTTCTCTTCGGGAGGCTGCTGCGTCCGCTGACGCCCTGGCTGGAGGGCCGCGACAAGGCTCTGTCGGTTGTTGAGGCGGCTGATCGGGAGGTTCATGCGCCTGTCATCACGATCACCCGCGAGTATGGGAGCGGTGGCCGCGAGCTCGGCCACAGGCTTGCTGAAAAGCTCGGAATAAAGTGTTACGACAGCGAACTTATCGCACTGGCAGCGAGCGAGAGCGGTTTTTCCGAGGTTTTTGTCGAGACAAAGGAGCAGAGTCTTTCGCCGGAGGAGCTCGCGGTGCAGATTTTCCAGAACTATGATGTCGCAATCGAACACAGTGAGGCTGGCGCAGACCGTCTGTTTCTGGCTCAGAGCCGTGTGATCCGCAGGATTGCGGCGACGGAGCCGTGTGTGATTGTCGGACGTTGTGCCGATTATGTGCTGGCCGACCTTCCGCAGGATTCGGTCGTCAGCATATTCTGTTATACAGATCCGGAGCATGCGCTTGAGCGTGCAGTCGGTTCATACGGTCTTGATCGTGACGGCGCGGAGCAGACAATCAGAGAGCGTAACGAATCAAGGGTGCGACACTATCAGCATTTCACGGGACGCCGGTGGGGGGACCCCCACAACTATCAGCTGATGGTCAACACGGGCAGTGTTTCTGTTGCGACTGCCGTCGATCTGATCGCCGCACTTTATGCCGAAAAACAAACTTAATACGATAATTTGCGGCTATTCTCAATTTTTATGCTTAAATTTGCGGTTGACTCGCGCGCGTGCGGGATGCTCTGGAGCTATGCCTTCGGGCGGTCTCTGCATGGGTGCGGCCGAATCAGAATCATATGAAATCATCAAACCAATTAAAACAGTAATATCATGGATATTTCCCACATCGAACATGTCGGCATCGCCGTTACATCACTTGAAGAAGCAATCCCGTTTTATGAAAACATGCTCGGGTTCAAATGTTTTGCTATAGAAGAGGTTGCAGACCAGAAGGTGCGCACAGCATTCTTTAAGGTCGGCCAGACAAAGATCGAGCTTCTCGAAGCAACTTCTCCCGACAGTGCGATTGCCAAGTTTATCGCCAACAACGGCGGCCGCGGCGGCATCCAGCATATCGCGTTTGCGGTGCAGGACGGAGTAGCCAACGCACTTGCCGAAGTAGAGAGCAAGGGCGGACGCCTGATCGACAAGTCCCCCAGAAGGGGAGCGGAAGGTCTTAACATCGCATTCCTCCATCCGAAGAGCACATGCGGCACACTTGTCGAGCTGTGTGAAGACCCCAACAAGTAATCGTCTAATCCAAAACTAAGGAAGAAACCGGTGGTCAGTCGATGAACTCCACCGGCTTTCTTCTACTTTCAAATCCATATAACTCTATCATTACCCCACAATGAGTAATCAGCTTGAAAAAGTTCAGGAACTCATTGCACTGCGCAATGAGGCCCGCTTAGGAGGCGGCGAGAAAGCCATCCAGAAACAGCATGACCGCGGAAAATACACAGCCCGCGAACGCATTGCCCAACTTCTTGACGAAGGTTCATTCGAAGAAATCGATATGTTTGTGCGTCACCGCTGTTACAATTTCGGTCAGGAAAAGAAATCGTTCCTCGGCGACGGCGTTGTGACAGGCTACGGTACGATCGACGGCCGTCTGGTCTATGTCTTTGCACAGGACTTCACTGTTTTCGGAGGATCTCTGAGCGAAACAATGGCTCTTAAGATCTGCAAGATCATGGATATGGCCATGAAGATGGGCGCTCCGGTCATCGGTCTTAACGATTCGGGCGGCGCACGTATCCAGGAAGGTATCAACGCGCTTGCCGGTTATGCCGAAATTTTCCAGCGCAACATTCTTGCTTCGGGTGTGATTCCCCAGATCTCTGCTATTCTCGGTCCGTGTGCCGGCGGCGCAGTCTATTCACCCGCGCTTACAGACTTCACGATCATGACCAAAGGCATTTCGTATATGTTCCTCACCGGTCCGAAGGTTGTCAAGACAGTGACAGGCGAAGATGTGACCCAGGATGCTCTCGGCGGTGCGGAAGTGCACTCGACAAAGAGCGGTGTGGCTCATTTCGCAGCCGAAGACGGCGAAGACTGTCTGAAGATCGTCCGCAAGCTTTTCAGCTACATCCCGCAGAACAATCTCGAAGAACCGCCGTTGGTTGAGTGCAATGACCCGATCGACCGTCTGGAGGATTCGCTCAACGAGATTATTCCCGATTCGCCGAACCGTCCCTATGACATGTATGAGGTTATCGGCGCGATCATCGATAACGGAGAGTTCCTCGAAGTACAGCGCAATTATGCAAAGAACCTCATTGTCGGTTTCGCCCGTTTCAACGGCCAGGCAGTAGGTGTGGTAGCGAACCAGCCTAAATATCTTGCCGGTGTGCTCGACAGCAACGCTTCGCGTAAGGGTGCGCGTTTTGTCCGTTTCTGCGACGCGTTCAATATTCCTCTGGTCACTCTGGTCGATGTTCCCGGCTTCCTTCCCGGAACAGGTCAGGAATATAACGGTGTGATTCTCCACGGAGCCAAGCTTCTTTATGCTTATGGCGAGGCAACAGTGCCCAAGGTGACTGTTACTCTGCGCAAGAGCTACGGCGGCAGCCATATCGTGATGAGCTGCAAGCAGCTTCGCGGCGATATGAACTATGCATGGCCTACGGCAGAAATCGCCGTTATGGGTGGCGCCGGTGCGGTCGAAGTGCTTTATGCTCGTGAGGCTAAGGCATCAGAAGATCCCCAGGCAGTGCTCAAGGAAAAAGAATCGGAATACAACAAGCTGTTCTGCAATCCCTACAATGCGGCCCGCTACGGCTATATCGATGATGTCATCGAGCCGCGCAACACCCGTTTCCGTGTGATCCGCGCTCTTCAGCAGCTGGCTACCAAGAAGCTGACAAATCCGGCTAAGAAACACGGCAATATTCCTCTGTAATCAACAAGCGAATCAAAAATATCATTCTACAGAGACAAAATGAGAAAGAAAATATTCCTTCTGCTTCTGATCATGGCCTCATGTGCTTCGGTCATGTCAGCCCAGAGCCGCCGGAATCTGCGCATCAATGAAGTGATGGTGCAGAACGACAGCAGTGTGGTTGACGACTACGGACGTCATCAGGCCTGGATCGAGCTGTTTAACACGACTCACGCTCCGCTTAATATCGCCAGCGTGTTCATCACGAACAATCCGGCTACTTTGGACAGTACGCTGACGTCGCAAGAACGTAAGGCGATGATGTATGCTGTGCCCCTTGGTGATGTCAATACGAAGATCCCCAAGCGTCAGCACATCATTTTCTGGGCTGACGGCCAGCCTACGCTCGGCACGTTCCACACTAACTTCACTCTGACTCCGGGCCAGGAAAACTGGATCGGTGTGTTCGATGCCGACGGGGTGACACTGATCGATCAGGTCACTATCCCCGCAGACCTCGCGCCCAATACATCCTATGCGCGCGTGGTTGACGGAATCGATGCCGAAGGTTCTGACGCTTCTGCGGCGTGGGAGGTGAGAGATGACAGCAAAGGATTCCCTGTGACTCCCAGCTCCAACAACAAGATCCGCGAGAAAAACGACAAGATCGACATGTTTGCCGAAAAGGATGCCAATGGTTTCGCTATGGCGATCATGGCGATGGGCATCGTGTTCAGCGCGCTTCTTCTGCTGTGTATCTGCTTCTATATCATCAGCAAGATCGGCGAAAGAGTGTTGCGTCACAACCGTGCGGTTTCAAAGGGAACTACAGTAGCCGAGCTGCATCCTGAAGAACGTAAAGCGCATGATTCGGGTGAGGAAATCGCGGCTATCGCAATGGCTCTCCACGAACATCTCGATGCTCACGACCGCGAGAGCACAGTGCTTACGATCAATAAGGTGAAGCGAGCATATTCGCCGTGGAGCTCTAAAATCTACAGTCTCCGCCAGCTTCCCCAGAAATAAAAAAGGCATCTTAAAAAGTTAATTCAACAATCCGTTATAAAAAATCATTTGAACAATGAAAGAATACAAATATAAAATCAACGGTAACACTTATAAGGTGTCGATTGGCGACATCGAACACAATGTTGCCGATGTGGAGGTCAATGGAGTTCCCTACAAGGTTGAGATCAACGCTGACAAGAAACCTGTAACGATCAAAAACGCTCCGCGTCCCTCGGCCGCTCCCCGTACGGCTGAAGGAGCCAAGGTTATCGCCAAGCCGACTTCGGCAGGCGGCGCAGGCCACAAGGTCGTTTCACCTCTTCCCGGCACGATTGTCAGCATCAATGTCAAGGTCGGCGATACGGTCGGCGCTTCCGACACTGTCGCTATCCTCGAGGCTATGAAGATGGAGAATGCCATCCATGCAGGCCGCGATGGTGTTGTGAAATCGATCGAAGTCAATCCGGGCGACGCTGTTCTTGAGGGTGCATCTATCCTCACGATCGAGTAAGCACGCTAACCATTAACCCATTACAATCTTAGAAACATGGATTTTGGTGAATTTTTGCTAACTAACCTCCAGCAGTTCTGGAATCTGACAGGATTCCATAACGCAACCTGGCAGCATTTTGTCATGCTGGCCGTTGGACTCTTCTTCATCTGGCTCGCTATCAAGAAGAACTTCGAGCCGATGCTGCTCGTTCCGATCGGTTTCGGTATGCTCATCGGTAACATTCCGTTTGACACCACCGCCGGTCTCGAAGTGGGCATCTACGAAGAAGGCTCTGTTCTGAATATTCTCTACAATGGTGTTAGTGCCGGATGGTATCCTCCGCTGATCTTCCTCGGAATCGGTGCGATGACCGACTTCTCGGCGCTTATTGCCAATCCGAAGCTGATGCTTATCGGTGCGGCCGCACAGTTCGGTATCTTCGGTGCCTATATGGTTGCCCTTCTGCTCGGTTTCGCTCCCGATCAGGCCGGTGCAATCGCAATCATCGGAGGTGCGGACGGTCCTACGGCAATCTTCCTTTCGTCGAAGCTCGCTCCGAATCTGATGGGCGCGATCGCTGTGTCGGCTTATTCCTACATGGCTCTCGTTCCGGTTATTCAGCCGCCGATCATGCGTCTGTTCACAACAAAGAACGAGCGTCTGATCAAGATGAAGCCGGCTCGTGCGGTCTCTCAGAACGAGAAGATAATCTTCCCGATCGTCGGCATGCTGCTGACCTGTTTCGTGGTTCCGTCGGGTATTCCGCTGTTGGGTATGCTTTTCTTCGGCAACCTGCTTCGTGAGTGTGGCGTCTGCAACCGTCTGGCCAAGACTGCTTCGAATGCGCTGACAGATATCGTCACGATTCTTCTGGGTATGACTGTCGGTGCTTCGACTCAGGCTTCTGAGTTCCTGACAACTGAGACTATCGGAATCTTCGCTCTCGGTTTCATGGCGTTCATTATCGCTTCGACGAGCGGTGTGATCTTCGTGAAGATTTTCAATCTCTTCCTTCCGAAATCGAAGAAAATCAATCCGCTTATCGGTAATGCAGGTGTGTCGGCAGTTCCGATGTCGGCCCGTATTTCCAACAACCTCGGTCTGGAATATGATCCGAACAACTATCTGCTGATGCACGCTATGGGTCCGAATGTGGCCGGTGTGATCGGTTCGGCAGTAGCTGCTGGTGTGCTCCTCGGCTTCCTTGCCTAAGGGGGACCCGAATATTGAATTCAGACGCGGCGTCCGCTCCCTCTTATCGGGTCAGACGCCGCGTTCTGTTTTTCTATATGTCGGACGGGAAGCTGCCGTCTTCATCTTTTATTGCGGGTACGGGGAACACTTTTGCCCTTCCGGATGTTATATTATCGAACCATCAAACAGAGTGTGTAATTATAATCCCAGCTTCAGCAATGATTACTCAGAAAGTTATTGAACAGTTATATAAAACCTATAAGAAGCCGCCTTTGAGTGCAGATGATCTTGACATCGATCTGTTGTTTCTCCACGTGCTGGAGACGCACGACATCGCTATTGACGATCATGCCAATCTGCTTATCGGGAGCCTTCCGGAGGGTTCGCCTTTCCATAGGATTCCGCTGCGGCATATCCATGCGATAGTCGAATTCGAGAGCAGGATAGCTATCGTTCTCCATTCGTCGATTCTGTTTCTGAACAAGCGTGACAGCCGTTCGAATGTTCATATCCGTATGCCTAAACATAGTCTTCTCGAAAAGATTTTTGCACGCGCCGATTGTGACTGATCAGCGGTTACGCGATCGAATCGGCGATGATTGTAAAAAAAATTCCGGCCGGAAATCTGATTTCCGGCCGGAGTTTTTTTAGCGGGCAACCCGCGTCGGGTTTATGCGCCTTTTACTTTGTCTACAATCGCCTTGAAAGCGGCAGGATTGTTGAGGGCGAGGTCAGCGAGAACCTTGCGGTTGATTTCGATGCCTGATTTGTGGATGAGACCCATCAGCTTGCTGTAGGAGAGGTCTTCCTGACGAGCAGCGGCATTGATACGCTGAATCCAAAGTGAGCGGAAGTTGCGTTTTTTATCTTTACGGTCGCGGTAAGCGTAGGTAAGACCTTTTTCCCAAGTGTTCTTGGCAACGGTCCATACGTTGCGGCGGCAACCGAAGTAACCACGGGTGAGTTTTAAGATTTTCTTTCTGCGAGCTCGAGAAGCTACATGATTTACTGATCTTGGCATTTTTTAAAATGAGT
Source organism: Paramuribaculum sp. (assembly GCA_029051965.1). Classification (GTDB taxonomy): domain Bacteria; phylum Bacteroidota; class Bacteroidia; order Bacteroidales; family Muribaculaceae; genus Paramuribaculum. The sequence goes on from JAIDJZ010000172.1 coordinate 11,749, forward strand.
TGTGAAAGTTAGCGGCTATTGCTCTTGAGTGCTAAACATTCGGTTAGTAAAAAGTGGGTAAATAAAAACACACGAATTAAAAATTCTGATTCAGAGAAATCTCCGAAGCTTACTTAAGCCCGAGCAGTTCCTTTACGCTCTTTTCGTTGGTCTTGTCAACCAAAGTGGCGTGAGTCAGGTTGCGTTTCTGCTTTTTTGTCTTCTTGGTGAGAATGTGGCTCTTGAAAGCGTGTTTTCTCTTGATCTTTCCTGATCCGGTAAGGGCGAACCTCTTTTTGGCACCGGAATTAGTCTTAATCTTTGGCATTTTAAATTGTTGTTAATAAAGAAGTATTAATTCGAGTTAGTTCTCTTTGTTTCATTTCTTTTTGGGGGTGAGCATGAGGATCATGCGCTTTCCCTCAAGAACAGGCATCTGTTCGACTTTGCCGTAGTCTTCAAGGTCGTTGGCGAATCGGAGAAGAAGGACTTCGCCCTGCTCTTTGAAGAGGATCGAGCGTCCGCGGAAGAATACGTAAGCTTTCACTTTCGCACCTTCCTGAAGGAATCCCATCGCGTGTTTGAGCTTGAAGTTATAGTCGTGGTCGTCGGTCTGAGGTCCGAAACGGATTTCCTTGACAACGACTTTCGTGGCCTTGGCTTTCTGTTCCTTCTGATGCTTTTTCTGCTGGTAGAGGAATTTCTGGTAGTCGAGGATCTTGCAGACAGGCGGCTCTGCGGTCGGGGAAATTTCGATCAGGTCGAGTTCCTGTTCCTCGGCCATTCTGAGTGCTTCCTGAATGGAGTAGATTCCCGGTGTGACATTGTCTCCGACAAGGCGCACCTCACGGGCACGGATGTGTTCGTTGGTCACGTACTGGTCTTTGGCAGTGGCAGGGCCACGGCGATTCTGACCGCGATTGGGGTTGGGACGGCGTGGTCCGCCGGGATTAAAAGGCTTTTTTTGCATTCAGTAAGTTAGTTATTTGTCAATTCTTCGACTTCGCGAGCCAAATTTTCTGCAAAGTTAGTAATTTTCATCGTACCTTTATCACCTTCGCCCTGTTTTCTTACGGAAATTTCACCATTATTGGCTTCTTTTTCTCCGACAATGAGCAGATAGGGGATTCGGCGGAGTTCGTTGTCGCGGATTTTTCTTCCGATTTTTTCGTTTCGGTCGTCGACAATGGTGCGTACGTCTGCGGCGTTGAGCTGTCGTGCAACTTCATGGGCGTAGTCGTTGAATTTCTCCGAGATCGGGAGAACGACTGCCTGGTCCGGGGCGAGCCAGAGGGGGAATCGGCCTGCTGTGTGCTCGAGGAGAACGGCGACGAAGCGTTCCATAGATCCGAACGGTGCGCGATGGATCATGACGGGACGGTGTTTCTGGTTGTCAGAGCCGGTGTATTCGAGCTGGAAGCGTTCGGGGAGGTTGTAGTCGACCTGGATTGTTCCGAGCTGCCAGCGTCGTCCGAGGGCGTCTTTGACCATGAAGTCGAGTTTGGGGCCATAGAAGGCGGCTTCGCCGAGTTCCTTGCGTGCGCTGAGTCCTTTTTCTTCGCAGGCTTCGATGATTGCCTGTTCGGCGAGATGCCAGTTTTCGTCCGAGCCGATGTATTTTTCTTTGTTGTTCGGGTCGCGGAGCGAGATCTGTGCTTCGAAGTTGTCGAATTTCAGGGCTTTGAAGATGTAGAGGATGATGTCCATTACTTTGAGGAACTCATCTTTGATCTGGTCGGGCGCGCAGTAGATGTGGGCGTCGTCCTGAGTGAATCCGCGGACACGTGTCAGTCCGTGGAGTTCGCCGCTCTGTTCGTAGCGGTAGACTGTTCCGAATTCGGCCAGACGCAGGGGTAGTTCGCGGTAGCTTCGCGGGAGTGCGCGGAAGATTTCGCAGTGGTGAGGACAGTTCATCGGTTTGAGCAGGTATTCCTCGCCTTCTTCGGGTGTGTGGATTGGCTGGAACGAGTCTTTGCCGTATTTAGCGTAGTGGCCTGAAGTCACATACAGCATTTTGTTGCCGATGTGGGGTGTGATTACCTGCTGGTAGCCGTATTGTTTCTGGATTTTGCGGAGGAACTGTTCGAGGCGGTCGCGCAGGGCGGCTCCTTTGGGAAGCCAGAGGGGGAGACCGGCGCCGACGTTCTGGGAGAAGGCGAAGAGTTCCATCTCTTTTCCGAGTTTGCGGTGGTCGCGCTTTTTCGCTTCTTCGAGGAGCTGGAGGTATTCGTCGAGCATCTTCTGTTTTGGGAATGAGATGCCGTAGACGCGTACGAGCTGGTTGCGTTTCTCATCGCCGCGCCAGTAGGCTCCTGCCAGCGACATTACCTTCACGGCTTTGATCGGAGCGGTAGGCGGGATGTGGGGGCCTCGGCAGAGGTCGGTGAAGTTTCCTTGAGTGTAGGTCGTGATG
>JAIDJZ010000173.1 GCA_029051965.1 Paramuribaculum sp.
CAATCGACCACTCTGCCATCTCTCCTTGATGTTGTTTGTGGTTTGCGAGTGCAAAGTTATAGCTATTTTTTTATTCCTCCAAATTTTTCGCCTATTATTTTTTCAAAAAAAACCTTTTTCTCGTTTTTTCGGGGAATAATCATTAATTTTGCACTTATGAAGGAGAACTCTGACAGCAGAAGCCTTTTCCGCTTCAAGCAATTTTCACTCGAAAACAATGTCGCCGGCCTGAAAATCGGCACCGACGGCGTTCTTTTGGGCGCATGGGCTCAACCCGGCGAATCTCTATCGATCTGGGACATCGGCACCGGAACCGGAGTAATTGCCCTGATGCTCGCTCAGCGCTCTGATGCCGTCATAACCGGATTTGAAATTGACCCACACGCAGCGTCTGTCGCAGCATCTAATTTCCGAAACTCCCCCTGGGCCGACAGAATGAAGATAATCGAAGGCGACGCCGTCGAAATGACGAAAAATCTTGATCCCGCCGACATCATCATCAGCAACCCGCCCTACTACACCGCCGACGGCGCTATTCCGGCCAAAGGACAGCAACGCGACATGGCCCGCCGAAACAGCCGGCTCTCTTTTAAAAACGTGATCGAAATCGCGGCACACAAACTGTCTCCGACGGGCAGCCTCTTTCTCGTTTCTCCAGAATCCTCACGAAGCACAATCGAATGGGAAGCCGCCATAAACGATCTTAAACTCCGGCGTCTCACATCCGTCAGAACCAAGACCACAGCCTCCCCCACCCGCCTCCTATGGCACTTCTCGCGACTCGGCGGTCCGCTTCTGACCGACAGCCTGGCCATTCGCACCGGCGAAGGAGACTACTCCCCCGAATACATTTCTCTGACCAAAGACTACTATCTACAATTTTAGCAACATGACACCCCCGATCAAATTCAATGTCAGCCCCATCCAGCGGGCACTTCTGCTTGCATGCATAACACTGATCTGCTACATAATCGCGAGCGTCCTGGCGCTGATCGTGCTCGGCAAGGCAATGACCGCAGCACGAATGTCAGTCATCACCGTCGTCCAGGACGTCCTCCTGTTCATACTTCCGGCAATCGTCACAGCTATTATAATCACCCGGCGACCCGCCGAATTCCTCGCCATCGACCGCGCACCCTCGCGTCGCGTCGTCCAGCTGGCGATTCTTGCGCTTCTGGCATCCATTCCCGCAA
>JAIDJZ010000174.1 GCA_029051965.1 Paramuribaculum sp.
ATCTGCGCGGAGAACCCCGTGACTCTAAGACGATGGTTCCCGCCGGGGGAAAGGGGGCGGAGGCCACTCTCACTGCCAATACGGGTGCCGACAAAGGGAAGCTGATGCCGACGGATATCGGTGTGGTTGTCAATGAGTTTCTGACCGAGCACTTCCCGAAGGTCCTCGACTATAATTTCACGGCGGATCTCGAGGAGCGTTTCGACCTTGTCGCCGAAGGTCAGGCCAAGTGGAAGAAAGAGATCGGCGATTTCTACGAGGTGTTCCATCCGGAGGTAGAGCGAGCCAACGAAATGCGTCTCGAGCATAAGGTCGGCGAGCGGGTTCTCGGTACGGATCCGGCGAGCGGCAAGCCGGTTTCGGTCAAGATCGGCCGTTTCGGTCCTGTCGTGCAGATCGGTGAGAGCACGGATGAGGAGAAGCCCCGTTTTGCCTCACTCCGAAAGGAACAGTCGGTTTTCGACATTACGCTTGAGGATGCGCTCAAGCTGTTTGAGCTGCCGCGCGTTCTCGGGGATTACGAGGATGCGGAAGTGTCGGTTGCCGTAGGCCGTTTCGGCCCTTACGTCCGGCATGCCGGCAAATTCGTTTCGCTCCCGAAAGATCTTTCGCCGATGGAAGTGACGCTTGAAGAGGCGATCGCACTGATAAATGCCAAGCGGGAGGCCGACAGCAAGAAGGTTGTCAAGGAGTTTTCCGAGGATGAGGATCTTCAGATTCTCAACGGGCGCTACGGGGTCTATATCTGCTATAAGAAAGGCAACTATAAGATTCCGAAAACGGTTGCCGATCCTTCGGCTCTGACCCACGAGGAGTGCATGAAGATCGTTGAGGAGCAGGATTCGAAGCCGCGGCGCACAACTACTCGCCGCGCTGCCGCATCGCGCCGCACAAAGAAATAAATTTTTTAGAAACACCCTCTAAATGGCCCGAAATCAAAACAACAGCCCGCGCCGCCGCGGCGGAGTGGCACCCGATATAATCAAGGAATTTCCAGTAGAGCAGCCGTCGCGTCTGCTTGACCATCTGATTCAGTCGCTTCCCGACCGCAAGCGGACTGTCATCAAGCAGCTGCTTGCCCATAATCAGGTGGCAGTCAACGGAAAGCCAGAGCGTCAGTTCGATCTCCAGCTTGAGCCGGGCGACGTTGTGAAAGTCAATTTTACGCGCGAGTTCCGCGTGTTCTATAACCGTCGCCTCAAGATTGTCTATGAGGACGATGATATAATCGTGGTCAACAAGGGCTACGGTCTTCTGTCGATGGGCAATGACAAGACTCCCGACGGGACTGCGTATTCGATCCTGCGCGATTATGTGAAATGGGCCAGTCCGCTCAACAAGATCTTTATCGTTCACCGTCTTGACCGTGACACCTCGGGGCTGATGATGTTTGCGAAGAGCGAGGAAGCGAAGCGGCGCATGCAGCACAACTGGAACAATATGGTCCTGAACCGCACCTATGTCGCGGTAGTAGAGGGCGTTGTCGAGCAGGAGGAGGGAGTCGTGCGCAGCTATCTTGCCGAAACCTCGCGCTATGAGGTCTATTCGACCGATGACCCCGAAAAGGGTCAGCTTGCTGTCACCCGCTACAGGCGCATACAGCACGGAGGCCGTTTCAGTCTGATGGAGCTTGAGCTTGACACCGGCCGCAAGAATCAGATCCGTGTCCACATGAACGATCTCGGCCATCCGATTTCGGGCGACAGAAAGTATGGTGCGCAGGCATCGCCGCTCCACCGTCTGGCCCTTCATGCGCGGACGCTCCGGTTCAAGCATCCGATGACAGGCGAGCTGATGGATTTCTCGACGCCTGTTCCTTCGGGATTCCTTGCCGTCACCCGTCGCTGACGGCAGAGCCACGGCATCTTATCCACTTTTCTGAGGATGAGACGCAAACCGCGACAGAGCGGGTCGATAATTCGGAAAAAATTTCGTTCGGAACGAAAAAAATAGCTATATTTGTGGGAAAGTTTATAAACCCTAAAGATTATCATTCCCATCTATGGCAACGAAACCGTTCAAATATCAGGAAATGTTTCCGATGTCGGCTGACACTACGGAATATTATCACCTGACTTCCGACTACGTCAAAGTTGAAAAATGGGGCGACCGCGAGATGCTTGTGGTCGATCCCGAGGCGTTGACAGTCCTTTCCCGTCAGGCTACCCACGACAATGCGTTTATGCTTCGTCGCGAGCATAACGAAATGGTGGCCAAGATTCTCCACGATCCGGAAGCAAGTGCCAATGACAAATTCGTGGCTCTTACAATGCTCCGCAATGCAGAAGTAGCTGCCAAAGGCCAGTTGCCGTTCTGCCAGGACACGGGTACGGCTATCGTCATCGGCAAGAAGGGCCAGAATGTCTGGACCGGCGGCCACGACGAAGAGAAGCTCTCGAAGGGTGTCTATGACACATACACAGAGAATAACCTCCGCTATTCGCAGAATGCTCCTCTGAACATGTATGACGAGGTCAATACAGGATGCAACCTTCCCGCGCAGATCGATCTCTATGCTGTTGACGGTGACGAATACAAATTCCTCTTCGTTGCCAAGGGCGGAGGTTCGGCCAACAAGACCTATCTCTATCAGGAAACCAAGGCTCTGATCAATCCGAAGACTCTCGTTCCGTTTCTCGTTGAGAAGATGAAGTCGCTCGGAACAGCTGCATGTCCTCCTTATCATATCGCGATCGTTGTCGGTGGCACATCGGCAGAAATGAACCTTGCGACAGTCAAGAAGGCTTCGGTCAAATATTACGACAATCTTCCTTCGGAAGGCAATGAACTCGGACACGCGTTCCGTGACCGCGAACTTGAAAAGCAGCTGCTTGAAGAGACCCGCAAGATCGGTCTCGGCGCCCAGTTCGGCGGCAAGTATTTCGCTCATGACATCCGTGTGATCCGTCTGCCGCGCCACGGAGCATCGTGTCCTGTCGGTCTCGGAGTGAGCTGCTCGGCCGACCGCAACATCAAAGCGAAGATCAACCGCGACGGTCTCTGGCTCGAAAAACTCGATGCGAATCCCGGCGAACTCATCCCTGAAGAGATGCGCAAAGAGGGCGAGGGAGATGTCATCTCAATCGATCTTAACCGTCCGATGGCTGACGTTCTCGCCGAACTTTCGAAATATCCGGTTTCGACCCGTCTGTCGCTCAACGGCACCATTATCGTAGGCCGCGACATTGCCCACGCGAAGATCAAAGAGAGACTCGACAGCGGCGAGCCGATGCCCGAATATCTGAAGAATCACCCGATCTATTATGCCGGTCCGGCCAAAACACCAGAAGGAATGGCTTCCGGATCGTTCGGTCCGACAACAGCCGGCCGTATGGATTCGTATGTCGATCAGTTCCAGGCTGCCGGCGGCTCAATGATCATGATCGCTAAGGGCAACCGCAGCAAGCAGGTGACCGACGCATGCCACAAGCATGGCGGTTTCTATCTCGGATCGATCGGCGGTCCGGCTGCAGTTCTTGCCCAGAACAGCATCAAGAAAGTCGAGCTTCTCGAATATCCGGAACTCGGCATGGAGGCGATCTGGAAAATTGAAGTTGAAAACTTCCCCGCATTTATTCTTGTTGACGACAAGGGTAACGATTTCTTCACTGAAATCGCCGAGAAATGTGCTTCCTGCGCGCTTAAGAAGTAAGTTGCTGAAACCGAACAACTGAAAACTCAGCTGCAGGACAGCCCCCTATTGTGGACAATCATCAGGAACAAGCGAAATGGACAGCTACGATCCCCGAATGGATGAACCTCCTCCGATTCCCGTGGAGGAGCCGGAGCTTATTTCCCCTCCGTCGCCGGCACCGCCCTTATTTCCGGTCTCACCGCCGCCACCGCCTCCTCCTTTTGTCGGTGACGGGACGTCGGGAGATAATACGAATGCGATCGGACTGGTCGGATTTGTCTTCTCGATTCTGTCGGCTGTTGCCTGCCCGGTGCCTTTTTTCGGGTGGGGATGTTGGCTTGTCGGGTTTGTATGCTCCTGTATAGGGTTGGCGCGCCGCCCGAAAACATTTGCACTGGCCGGGCTGATTATCTGTCTTGTGAGTGCGATGCTCATGATCAGTTTTATTCTGTTGCTTGTTGCGGATGACTCTGTCAGTAGCCTGAAATAAGTTGTTTTTATAGATAAAAAGCCGATGCGGTGTCCATCAATGGAGCTGCATCGGTTTTCTTTTACTCTTTTTGTCGAAACGGTGGCTTAACATGGGCTGCCTGTGAGGTTGCCGTCAAGTCGGAGTTGTCATTGAATTGTCAAATCAATTAAAGCATATTTAATAAAAATAGGATCGGAAATGCGGGAATTTTTGTGTAATTTTGCGAAACGCTGAAATAGTGTCATTTCGAACCAATCAGTGTTTTGTTTCGAAATTCTGCACTCGGCGTGGCATGACAGTGCCGTGGTTTCTCTCCTTCGTTTCGTCCACGGGAAGCTGTCTGAAAACATTCGATCCTCTTTTCTCCTTCCTTCCTCCGCCGCATCGGCATTGTCAGCTGTATGCGGGCGGACAGCAAAGCAAAAAATAAAAAACGACATAAATGACAAGTAAATGGAATTATGCACCCCTTACTTACGAAGAGCAAAAATCAGAGTCGCAGTTAGCTAAAGAATTTTCCAATTGCCCGCCTATCAGTCAGTTGCTGGTAGAGCGCGGCGTGACTACGCTTGAAGAGGCGGAGAAGTTTTTCCATCCGTCGCTCAAGGATCTTTACGACCCGTTTCTGATGCCCGACATGGACAAGGCGGTCGGGCGGCTCAACAAAGCTATGGGAAGGAAGGAACGCATCATGGTGTTTGGCGACTATGATGTGGACGGCACCACCGCCGTGGCGCTGGTGTTCAAATATCTTCGCCAGTACTACTCCAATATCGATTACTATATCCCGACTCGCTACGATGAGGGTTACGGGATTTCCAGAAGGAGCATCGATATGGCCGCCGAGCAGGGTGTGAAACTGATCATTATTCTTGACTGCGGAATCAAGGCCAACGAGGAGATCGCCTATGCGAAATCTCTCGGAATCGATTTTATCATATGTGACCACCATGTACCTGACGACGAACTGCCTCAGGCTGTCGCGATCCTGAATCCGAAACTCGAGGGTTCGACCTATCCGTGTCCCCACCTTTCGGGATGCGGCGTCGGTTTCAAGTTCATGCAGGGCTTCGCTCAGAGCAACGGAATCCCTACGGGCGATCTGGAGGGAATGCTCGATCTGGTTGCTGTCAGCATCGCGGCCGACATTGTCCCGATGGTCGACGAGAACCGTATCATGGCCTATCACGGACTCCGTCGTCTGAACATGAACCCTAACATGGGTCTGAGGGCGATCATCAGGATCTGCGGGCTCATGGGAAAGGAGATCACGATCAGTGATGTCATTTTCAAGATCGGTCCGCGCATCAATGCTTCCGGCCGCATGCAGAGCGGAGCGGAAGCTGTCGAACTTCTGGTAGCGCGCGATGTCAGCGACGCTTATGAGAAGGGTAAGGCTATCGATCAGTACAACAAGGACCGCAAAGAGCTTGACAAACGGATCACCGAGGAGGCCAACAGTATTCTCGAACACCACGGCGAACTGCTGTCGGACCGCAAGTCGATTGTCATCTACAACAAGGACTGGCACAAGGGCATCATCGGGATTGTCGCTTCGCGACTGACCGAACTATACTATAAGCCTTCGGTCGTTCTGACCCTTGCCAACGGTCTTGCAACCGGTTCGAGCCGTTCGGTGCAGGGCTTCGACATCTACAAGGCTGTCGACTCGACGCGTGATCTTCTTGAGAATTTCGGCGGTCATCCCTATGCTGTCGGCCTATCGCTCAAGGAGGAGAATATTCCTGAGTTCATAAGACGTTTCGAGGAGTATGTCGCCGCCAATATCCGCCCCAGCCAGCTTGAACCGCAGCTCGACATCGACGCTTACATAACGTTTTCGCAGATCACTCCGGCGTTTATCGCGACGCTGCGCCGTTTCAATCCGTTCGGTCCGGGCAACACCCGTCCGATCTTCTGCACGCGCGGCGTGATGGATTTCGGCACGAGCAAGCTTGTCGGCAAGAATCTCGAACATATCAAGTTCGAGCTGGTCGACGATACGTCGGGAAAGGTGTTTCACGGAATCGCGTTCAACATGGCCGAGCATTTCGATCATGTCCATTCGCAGAAGCCGTTTGACATCTGCTATACGATCGAGGACAACAAGCATCAGAGTGCTTCGTCGTCGATCCAGCTCCTGATCAAGAGCATCCGTCCCCGCAAGTAGAGCGATCCATGACGCAGTCTCTCACTCCTCACTCGGTACTTAAGAAATACTGGGGCTACGATTCGTTTCGCGAGCTCCAGCTTCCGATCATTGAGTCTGTGCTGAGGGGAGAGGATACGCTCGGTCTGCTTCCGACCGGCGGGGGCAAGTCGCTCACGTTTCAGATTCCGGCGATGATTCTTCCGGGTCTGACGCTTGTTGTCACTCCGCTGATCTCGCTGATGAAGGATCAGGTCGACAATCTTCGTTCGCGCGGGATCAGGGCGTGTGTGGTCCATTCGGGACTGTCGCGTAGCGAACAGAAGCTTGCAATGGACCGCTGTCGGTTCGGACATGCCAAAATGCTTTATCTTTCGCCCGAAAAGCTTCAGTCGAAGAGTTTTGTCGATGAGCTCGGGCGCATGGATGTCAGTCTGATTGTTGTCGATGAGGCCCATTGCATTTCGCAGTGGGGCTATGATTTCCGCCCCTCCTATCTCCGCATCGCAGAGCTTCGCCGCCGGTTTCCGGAGGCCCGCATGATGGCGCTGACGGCTTCGGCAACTCCAGAGGTGAGCGCCGACATCATGGACCGTCTTGAATTCCGCGGACGGCGCATGTTTGTCAAGAGTTTCGCGCGGAGCAATATTTCCTATGTCGTCCGTTTTGCCGACCATAAGCAGGATATGCTGCTCAGGGTGTTGCGCAACACTTCGGGGAGTGCGATCGTCTATGTCCGGTCGCGAAAGCGCACGCGCGAGATTGCCGAGCTGCTTGTCGCGGAGTCGGTCTCCGCTGAGTTCTACCATGCAGGCCTGTCGGCGGAGGAGAAAAATGAGCGTCAGAACAGATGGAAGTCGGGTCAGACGCGGGTTATTGTGGCCACGAATGCTTTCGGAATGGGTATTGACAAGCCTGATGTCAGAACGGTCGTCCATGTCGATCTTCCGTCGTCGCTCGAGGAGTACTATCAGGAGGCTGGCCGCGCAGGCCGCGACGGGGAGCCGGCTTTTGCGGTCGTCATTGCTTCAGCGGCCGATAAGGCCACGCTGACGCGGCGTCTTAATGAGGCGTTTCCGGATAAGGATACGATCCGGCGTGTCTATGAGCTGGCTTGCAATTTTCTGGAGATAGCTGTCGGGTCGGGCTACGGGAGGATGGAGGAGTTTGATTTCACGCTTTTCTGCGAGCGTTTCCGTCTGAATCCGCGGATTGCGCGGAGTGCTCTGGGTCTGCTGACGAGCGCGGGCTACATAGAGTATGTCGACGAGATCTCGACCCGCTCGCGGCTGATGGTCACGATGGATAAGCATGAGCTTTATTCATTGAATGTCAGCGAGAGGGCCGACCGTGTCTTTCAGATGATCCTTCGCTCCTACACGGGGCTGTTTGCAGATTACGTCAATATCTCGGAGACGTTGCTTGCGAGCCGGCTGCAGATGTCGTCGAAGCATCTTTATGAGGCTCTGCTCGAACTTAGCCGCAGGCATGCGGTCAGTTATGTGCCTCAGAAGACATCGCCCTATCTGATTTTTACGACTTCGCGCGAGCTGCCCAAGCATGTTCAGTTGCCGCGGAGTGTCTATGAGGATATGCGTCAGCGTATGGAGAAGCGCATCGAGGCGATGAAGAGGTTTGTGTTTAATGGCGAACGGTGTCGTGTGGCCGCGATGCTGCAATATTTCGGAGAGGAGGATGCCGGGGAGTGTGGAACGTGTGATGTGTGCCGCAGTCGCCGCAAGGCCGGCCGGCAGTCGGATGCCGACCGACAGGGTCTGATGCGGGAAATCGTCAGAATCGCGGGGCAGCCCCGGCCTACGACGGTCGACTACATTGCTTCGCAGCTGTCGGTCAGTGCCGAATCGCTGCTGCCGCTGATCCGTGAGCTTATGGATGCTGGGCAGGTGAGGGTCGAGGGGCTGGTTGTGTCGGCCTGCTGACGTCCGGATCGTTTTTGGGGAATGCGGGGGAGTGTCAGTCGGCCGGAGTTATTGTGATGGCAAATCCTCCGGAGGCGGCTTCTTTGATTTTCAGTCGGGTTTTTGAGTTTACTTTTTTAGTTTCGATGACGTAGCTCTGAGGGTTTGTC
>JAIDJZ010000175.1 GCA_029051965.1 Paramuribaculum sp.
GCTCGATATTGCTGCAACGTTCGAGGCCACACCACCCACGTGGAACGTACGTCGTGTAAGCGGTGTGCCCGGTTCACCGATCGACTGCGCAGCGATAACGCCGACAGCTTCGCCCTTCTGGACAAGACGGTTGGTCGCCAGGTTGCGGCCATAACACTTGGCGCAGACGCCACGCTTGCTTTCGCAGGTGAGCACCGAACGGATCTCGACCGATTCGATCGGAGAAGCGTCAATGCGGTCAGCCGCAGCGTCATTGATCTCTTCGCCGGCAGCCACGATAAGCTCGCCGGAAACGGGATCGTAGACATCGTGAACCGAAACGCGGCCGAGGATACGTTCGCCGAGCGACGCAACGACCTCGTCGTTCTTCTTGATCTCGGTGCAGACAAGACCGCGCAGAGTTCCGCAGTCCTCCTCGCGGATGATCACATCGTGGGCAACGTCGACCAGACGGCGGGTCAGATAACCCGCGTCAGCGGTCTTGAGCGCCGTATCCGCAAGACCTTTACGCGCACCGTGGGTCGAGATAAAGTACTCGAGCACCGACAGACCCTCCTTGAAGTTCGCAAGAATCGGGTTCTCGATGATCTGACCGCCTTCCGCACCGCTCTTCTGCGGCTTCGCCATAAGACCACGCATACCCGAAAGCTGACGGATCTGGTCGCGCGATCCACGCGCACCCGAATCGAGCATCATGTAGACAGGGTTGAATCCCTGCTGGTCGGCCGAAATCTGCTTCATCAGCGTGTCGGCCAGACGGGCATTGACATGTGTCCAGATATCGATAATCTGATTGTAGCGTTCCGTATTGGTGATGAAACCCATTGCATAGTTGTTCATCACTTCCTGCACCTGTTCGTAACCCTCGCGCACATATTCCTCCTTTTCAGGCGGAATGATGACGTCTCCGAGGTTGAACGACAGACCTCCCTTGAATGCCATATAATAGCCGAGGTTCTTGATGTCGTCGAGGAACTGGGCCGAGCGCGGAATACCACACTTCTTGATAACCTTCGAGATGATCGTGCGGAGCGACTTCTTCGAAAGGATTTCGTTGACATATCCGATTTCCTTCGGCACGAACTGATTGACCAGAACGCGGCCGACAGAAGTATTTTCAATAAGATGTTTGATCGGGTTGCCGTTCTCATCGATGTCATCGACAACAACCGAAACAGGAGCGTGAAGCGTCACGCGGCCTTCGTTGTAGGCGATCTGAGCCTCTTCCGGACCGTAAAACTTCAGACCCTCGCCACGGTCACCCTTGCGGAGCTTAGTGATATAATAGAGTCCGAGAACCATGTCCTGCGAAGGCACCGTGATCGGCGCACCGTTTGCAGGGTTCAGAATATTGTGCGAACCGAGCATCAGAAGCTGAGCCTCGAGAACGGCCTCATTACCCAGAGGCAAGTGGACCGCCATCTGGTCACCGTCGAAGTCGGCGTTGAATGCCGTACATGCAAGCGGATGAAGCTGGATTGCCTTACCCTCGATCATCTTGGGCTGGAATGCCTGAATACCGAGACGGTGCAGAGTCGGGGCACGGTTAAGCAACACCGGATGACCCTTCATCACATGCTCGAGAATATCCCAGACAACCGGCTCCTTGCGGTCAACGATCTTCTTGGCCGACTTGACTGTCTTGACGATACCGCGCTCGATAAGCTTGCGGATCACGAAAGGCTTGTAAAGCTCGGCAGCCATATTCTTCGGAATACCGCACTCATGCATCTTAAGCTCAGGACCGACAACGATAACCGAACGTGCCGAATAGTCCACACGCTTACCGAGAAGGTTCTGACGGAAACGTCCCTGCTTACCCTTGAGCGAGTCAGACAGCGACTTGAGCGGACGATTGGCCTCGGTCTTGACAGCCGACGACTTGCGCGAATTGTCAAGCAGAGAGTCGACAGCCTCCTGAAGCATACGCTTCTCATTGCGGAGAATCACTTCCGGAGCCTTGATCTCGATCAGGCGTTTCAGACGATTGTTGCGGATGATCACACGACGGTAGAGGTCGTTGAGGTCAGACGTAGCGAAACGGCCGCCATCGAGCGGAACGAGCGGACGCAGTTCCGGCGGAATGACAGGGACAGCCTGCAGAATCATCCACTCAGGCTTGTTGCGGTGGCGCGAAGCACGGAACGACTCGACAACCTGCAGACGCTTGAGCGCCTCGGTCTTGCGCTGCTGCGAACCGTCAGTGTCCGCCTGGTGGCGCAATCTGTAGGAAAGATCATCGAGATCGATACGCTGCAGAAGTTCAAAGATTGCTTCCGCACCCATCTTCGCAACGAACTTATTCGGATCCGAATCATCAAGAAGCTGATTGTCCTTGGGCAGCTTATCGAGAACTGCATAGTATTCATCCTCGTTGAGAAGCTGGAGAGCTTCGATCGGATCCTTTTCGAAATCTGCGGCAACACCCGGCTGAATCACGACATAGCGCTCATAGTAGATGACAGCGTCGAGCTTCTTCGAGGGAAGACCCAGCAGATAACCGATCTTATTGGGGAGCGAACGGAAATACCAGATATGTGCAACCGGAACGACGAGCTTGATGTGGCCCATGCGCTCGCGACGCACCTTCTTTTCCGTTACTTCAACACCGCATCGGTCGCAGACGATACCCTTGTAGCGGATGCGCTTGTACTTTCCGCAATGGCACTCATAGTCCTTTACCGGGCCGAAGATACGCTCGCAGAACAAGCCGTCGCGCTCGGGTTTATAGGTGCGGTAGTTGATGGTTTCAGGCTTCAGCACCTCTCCGCTCGACTTCTCCAGGATTTCCTCCGGAGAAGCCAGGCCGATGGTGATTTTCGAGAAGCCGGTTTTGGTTTTATTTTCTTTTCTAAAAGCCATATATTGTTGACTGCGAATGAATTTCAGACTTAATGAGGAGATTAATCAAGCGAGATGCTCAGACCGAGACCGCGAAGCTCGTGGAGAAGCACATTGAGCGATTCGGGCATACCTGCAGGAGGCATTGCGTCGCCTTTGACGATCGCTTCGTAGGCCTTCGAACGTCCTGTGACGTCGTCGCTCTTGATAGTCAGGATCTCCTGAAGAATGTGGCTCGCACCGAATGCTTCCAGTGCCCAGACCTCCATTTCTCCGAAACGCTGACCTCCGAACTGGGCCTTACCGCCGAGAGGCTGCTGAGTGATGAGCGAGTACGGACCGATCGAGCGGGCATGCATCTTGTCCTCGACCATGTGGCCGAGCTTAAGCATGTAGATCACACCCACAGTCGCAGGCTGGTCGAAGCGCTCGCCCGTTCCGCCGTCATAGAGGTAAGTCTTTCCGTAGCGGGGAAGACCTGCCTTGTCTGTCCAGGCATTGAGATCGTCAAGCGTTGCTCCGTCGAAAATCGGAGTAGCGAACTTCTCGCCAAGCTCACGTCCGGCCCATCCGAGAACTGTCTCGAAAATCTGACCGAGGTTCATACGCGAAGGCACACCCAGAGGGTTCAGACAGATATCGACCGGCGTACCGTCGGCAAGGAAAGGCATATCTTCCTGACGGACGATGCGGCTCACGATACCCTTGTTACCGTGACGGCCCGCCATCTTGTCGCCCACGCTGATCTTACGCTTCTTAGCGACATATACCTTAGCCATCTGCATGATACCAGAAGGCAGATCGTCGCCGATCGAAATGTCGTTTTTCTTACGGCGGAGTTCAGTCTCGATCTCCTTGTATTTGCGCAGATAGTTGACGATACAGTCACGGATCAGACCGTTAGTGTGATCGTCGGCAGTCCACTTGCTGAGATTGAGCGTATCATAGTCAAGCTCGCGGAGAACACCCGGAGTAAAGTGCGCGCCCTTCGACACGACATCCGTTCCGAGGAAATCCTTGACACCCTCCGAAGTCTTGCCCTCGGTCAGCGTCATAAGCTTGTTGACCAGAATCGTCTTGAGATTCTCGAGTTTTTCCTCATACTCCTCGTCAAGCTTCGGAAGCACCGCATTCGCAGCGCGGCTCTTCTTTTTCTTCGCTGCACGGGAGAAGAGATTTGTTCCGATGACAACACCCTTCAGCGAAGGAGAAGCCTTCAGCGAAGCATCCTTCACATCACCGGCCTTGTCGCCGAAGATCGCACGAAGAAGCTTCTCTTCCGGAGTCGGATCGCTCTCACCCTTCGGAGTGATCTTACCGATCATGATATCGCCCGGAACAACATGCGCGCCGACACGGATGATACCGCGTTCGTCGAGATCCTTCGTCGCATCCTCGCTGACATTAGGAATATCCGAAGTCAGTTCCTCCATGCCTCGCTTAGTCTCGCGGACTTCCAGCGAATACTCGTCGACATGCACCGAAGTCAGGATATCCTCGCGGACCATACGCTCGTTCAGCACGATCGCGTCCTCATAGTTGTAACCCTTCCAGGGCATGAACGCAACCTTAAGGTTACGGCCAAGAGCGAGCTCACCGTTCTCAGTCGAATAACCCTCCGTAAGGATTGTTCCGGTCGTCACACGCTGACCCTTCTCACAGATCGGACGAAGGTCGATAGTCGTGCTCTGGTTAGTCTTGCGGAATTTCGGAATACGGTATTCCTTCACAGCATCCTCGAACGCAACGAATTCCTCGTCCTCCGTGCGGTCATAGCGGATACGGATGACAGTAGCGTCGACAAACTCGACAACACCGTCGCCCTCGGCTGTGATCTGAGTGCGGCTGTCGCGGATAAGCTGTCCCTCCAGGCCGGTTCCGACAATCGGAGACTCGCTGCGGAGCAGCGGAACGGCCTGACGCATCATGTTCGATCCCATGAGCGCACGGTTAGCGTCGTCATGTTCGAGGAACGGAATCAGCGATGCGGCGATCGAAGCGATCTGAGTCGGAGAAACGTCCATAAGCTCAACCTGATCGGGAGCCACAATCGGGAAGTCGGCATCGAGACGGGCCTTGACACGGTCGCGCACAAACGTTCCGTCATCATTAAGCGGAGCATTACCCTGCGCGATCATCTTACCCTCCTCGATCTCGGCAGTCAGATAAGTGATTTCATTATTGTCGAGATTCACCTTCGAATCGGTCACCTTACGATAAGGAGTCTCGATGAATCCGAGATCATTGATCTTCGCATAGACACAGAGCGAAGAAATAAGACCGATGTTCGGGCCTTCAGGAGTTTCGATCGGACAGAGACGGCCATAGTGGGTATAGTGTACGTCTCGCACCTCGAAGCCGGCGCGCTCACGGCTCAGACCGCCGGGGCCGAGTGCCGACATACGGCGCTTGTGAGTCATCTCCGCCAGAGGGTTCGTCTGGTCCATGAACTGCGACAGCGCGTTCGTACCGAAGAACGTATTGATGACCGAAGAGATTGTCTTCGCATTGATAAGATCAATCGGTGTGAACACCTCATTGTCGCGGACATTCATGCGCTCGCGGATCGTACGCGACATACGCGCCAGACCGACGCCGAACTGATTGTAAAGCTGCTCGCCCACCGTACGCACACGACGGTTGCTCAGGTGGTCGATATCATCGACAACTGTCTTTGAATTGATAAGCTCGATCAGATACTTGATGATCGCGATGATGTCCTCTTTGGTGAGCACCTTGACATCCATCGACGTTCCGAGATCGAGCTTCTTGTTGATACGGTAACGGCCGACCTCGCCGAGATCATAACGCTTTTCCGAAAAGAAAAGATTTGCAATGACCTCACGGGCGCTCGCATCGTCCGGAGCCTCCGCATTACGGAGCTGACGGTAGATATACTGGATCGCCTCTTTTTCCGAGTTGGTCGTATCTTTTTCGAGAGTTTTGAAGATAATTGAGTAATCGCTCGAATTGACATCCTCCTTATGAACGAGAATCGTCGACACACCCGAATCGAGAATATTCTGGATATTCTCCTCAGTCAGGATAGTCTCACGCTCCACGATCACCTCATTGCGGTCAATCGAGACAACCTCGCCGGTGTCCTCATCGACGAAGTCCTCCTGCCACGTCTTCAGCAGACGTGCGGCAAGCTTACGGCCGACACACTTCTTGAGGTTCGTCTTGTTGACCTTGACCTCCTCTGCCAGACCGAAAATTTCGATAATGTCCTTGTCGCTCTCAATGCCGATCGCACGAAGAAGAGTCGTGACAGGAAGCTTCTTCTTACGGTCGATGTAAGCATACATGACATTGTTGATGTCAGTCGCAAACTCGATCCAGCTGCCCCGGAACGGGATGATGCGGGCCGAATAAAGCACCGTTCCGTTTGCGTGAGTGCTCTGTCCGAAGAACACACCCGGCGAACGATGAAGCTGCGAAACGACAACTCGCTCCGCACCATTGATGATAAACGTTCCCTTCTCAGTCATATAAGGAATCAGACCGAGATAAACGTCCTGAATCACAGTTGCAAAATCCTCATGGTCCGGATCGGTGCAATACAATTTCAACTTGGCTTTGAGGGGGACACTATAGGTCATTCCTCTCTCCAGACACTCATCGATCGAATAGCGGGGCGGATCAATATAATAATCAAGAAACTCCAGAACGAAGTTATTTCGAGTGTCCGCAATAGGGAAATTCTCGGCAAAGACTTTATATAGGCCCTCGTTATTTCTTTTCTCCGGCGGAGTATCGAGCTGAAGGAAATCGCGGAACGACTTGAGCTGCACCTCGAGAAAGTCGGGATAAGGAACAGGGTTCTTCACCGACGCAAAATTCACACGGGGTTTAACTGTGGTAACTGACATCAAAAAAACTTTAACAATATAGGTTATACTGGAACTCAAATAAATTATAAACACAAAGAGGTTAAGTGTAGGCACTAAGTGCCACACTTAACCCATCGTCCTGATTATCAGGTCAATTATTTAAGTTCGACTTCAGCGCCGGCTTCTTCGAGCTCTTTCTTCAAGCCCTCTGCTTCGGCTTTGGGAAGGCCTTCCTTCACTACTGAGGGAGCGCCGTCAACCATTTCTTTGGCTTCCTTGAGGCCAAGACCGGTCTGAGCCTTAACTACTTTGACAACGTTGAGCTTGCTTGCGCCTGCAGACTTGAGGACTACATCAAACGAAGTCTTTTCTTCAGCGGCGGGAGCACCAGCGGCAGGACCAGCTGCTACAGCTACAGCGGCTGCAGCGGGTTCGATACCATATTCGTCCTTCAGGATCTGAGCAAGTTCGTTTACTTCTTTAACGGAAAGGTTAACAAGTTCTTCTGCGAAAGCTTTTAAATCTGCCATTTCTTTATTTGTTTGATTGTTATTTACTTATTTGTTGATTGGGATGTGGACTGAGGAGAGCGGTGAGTTATGGTAATCTGAAAATCAGGCTTCCTTCTGTGAAAGTGTTTCCAAAATGCCATGGAGCTTGTTGGCGCCGCTCTGGAGAGCCGAGACAACATTCTTGGCGGGCGACTGAAGCAGAGCGACAACGTCGGCGATAAGTTCGTTCTTGCTCTTGATAGTTGCAAGTGTGTCGAGCTGATCGGCACCGAAGTACACTGTCTCTTCAACGTAAGCAGCCTTGAGTGCAGGAAGGACATCATCCTTCTTGACAAAGTCTTTGATGAGCTTTGCAGGTGCGTTGGCAACCTGAGTGCACATCAGTGAAGTAGGACCGGCCAATGCGGGATAGATCTCAGAGAAATCGCCTTCGAGACGCTCGAGTGCCTTGTGGAGAAGAGTATTCTTTACCACGACAAGCTTCACATCTGCCTTCGCGCATGCACGGCGAAGTTCGGATGTCTTCTCAGCGTTAAGACCGCAGGTTTCTACTACGTAGAAATTCGGATAGGTCTGAAGGAGTTCAACGAGTGAATCTATGATTTGAGCTTTATCTTCTTTCTTCATGTTGCTTCTGGTTTTAGGGGTTAGTCATCGATGGTTTTAGCGTCGACTTTCACACCGGGGCTCATGGTGCTTGAAAGATAAATGCTCTTGATATAAGTTCCCTTTGCAGTAGCAGGTTTCAGCTTGATCAGGGTGTTGATGAACTCGCGCGCATTTTCTTTCATCTGCTCGCTGGTGAAGCTCACCTTACCGATCGAAGAGTGAACGATACCGTTCTTGTCGACCTTGAAGTCGATCTTACCCTTCTTTACTTCCTCAACCGCCTTAGCTACATCATTAGTCACTGTGCCGCTCTTGGGGTTAGGCATCAGGCCACGAGGTCCGAGTACACGGCCGAGGGCACCGATCTTACCCATGATAGCAGGCTGAGTGATGATAACGTCAACGTCGGTCCAGCCTCCCTTGATCTTTTCGATATACTCGTCAAGACCAACGTAGTCTGCGCCAGCTGCTGTAGCAGCCGCTTCGGCGTCGGGGTTGCAGAGCACAAGCACTTTCACTTGCTTACCGGTGCCGTGGGGGAGCGTTACCACACCACGCACCATCTGGTTGGCTTTACGGGGATCTACGCCAAGACGCACGTCGATATCAAGCGAAGAGTCGAATTTGGTGAAGGTGATTTCCTTTACCTTCTCCGCAGCTTCTGCAAGAGTGTAGGACTTCCCAGCTTCAATCTTTTCGAGGGCCAACTTTTGATTCTTTGTAAGTTTACTCATGATTTCAATTGAAGTTTATTAGTTATTTTCGGGGAATGTACCTTTGACGGTGATACCCATACTTCTGGCTGTACCAGCAACCATACGCATTGCGGATTCCACGGTGAAGCAGTTCAGGTCGGGCATTTTGTCCTCGGCAATCGCCTTTACCTGTTCCCAAGTCACTTCGCCTACTTTATTACGGTTAGGCTGGGCCGAACCGCTCTTAAGCTTAGTGGCTTCGAGAAGCTGGATAGCTACCGGAGGGGTCTTTACGACAAAGTCAAAGCTCTTGTCGGTGTAATACGAAATTACTACCGGAAGTACTTTGCCGGCCTTATCCTGTGTGCGGGCATTGAACTGCTTGCAGAACTCCATGATGTTGATGCCCTTCGAACCGAGAGCCGGGCCGACTGGGGGCGATGGATTTGCTGCTCCACCCTTAATCTGCAATTTGATTTGTCCAGCAATTTCTTTAGCCATTGTTCAATCTTAATTTTAGATATTGGTGTTGATTTGTGAGTCCTTGATAAAACAAAGCAAGAGCGCCGATGCGTAACCAGGGGCGCCTTGTTTTTATCTTAAACTCGCTCTACTTGCGAATTTTCCAATTCAAGCGGGGTCTTGCGGCCAAAGATCTTGACCATAACCTTAAGCTTCTTCTTCTCGCGGTCGACCTCTTCGATTTCTCCGGTGAATCCATTGAATGCTCCGGTGATAACCTTTACGGTCTCGCCGACAAGATAATCGTTGATCGTGTCAACGGTAACGTCGGCCATCTCATCCGCCATGCCAAGCATTCGCTGAACCTCACTCTGTCGGAGAGGCACAGGCTTGGCACCCTTCTCTTTGCCACGAAGGAAATCGATCACGTTAGTCGTGTTTCTGAGTTCATACTCAACCTCTCCGATAAGAAGAGCCTCGATGAAAACATAACCGCTGTAGAGATTCTTTTCCTTGATAACCTTCTTGCCTCCGCGAACGGTAAGCACTTTCTCAGTAGGAATAAGCACCTGATAGAGATACTTGCCCCAGTCGGTGTTGCGCATCTGCGCTTCCAACACCTCCTTGACTTTTGCTTCCTTACCGGAAATAGCACGGAGCACATACCACGCCTTCTGAGGACGGGATGCAAACTCCTGAGCGCTTTCAGTGTTATGCTCTGTGGCGTTGTTCTGGGCCATGTGACTGATGGGATTTTTACGAAAAGCTTCTGTCTAAGTAAGCTCCGGAATTAGTTTAACCAGGTCGGGATATTGTAGATGATGTCGCTCATAAAGAAGCTGCACACCTTGTCCATGCAGAATACGATTGCCGCTATTATGATGGAAGCAATTAGCACAATCACTGCACTCTTGACAACCTGACCTTTAGTGGGCCAAGAAGTCTTGTACCGTAACTCGGTATAAGACTCCTCGATATCCGTAAGTAGTTTTAGTTTTTTCATCTCTGATGTTTTGGCACGGGACGAGAGACTCGAACTCCCGACACCCGGTTTTGGAGACCGGTGCTCTACCAACTGAGCTAGTCCCGTAGAAGGATAAAGCTGCCGGCTTCGGTCCTGTCCGGCTCGCTGCCGGCAGCTTTATGGTGTTATCTTAAGCTAAGAGAGTTTCCTCTTTTGCTTCCCTGACTTGGATTAGTCAAGGATTTCTGTGATCTGGCCAGAACCTACTGTGCGGCCACCTTCACGGATTGCGAAACGCAGACCCTGATCGCAAGCTACCGGGTTGATAAGCTCAACGATGATTTCTACGTGGTCACCAGGCATTACCATTTCTACACCTTCGGG
>JAIDJZ010000176.1 GCA_029051965.1 Paramuribaculum sp.
AGATGTGTAGTAGAGACAGGTATGAAATAGAGTATATTGATAGTTATATAAGAATTTTAGATAAATCAGGAAATGAGGTTTATTGTCACTTGTACGTTCCGTTTTATCCTACAATTGATCTTCCCGATGACTATGTTTTTGATCAGTCTGACACCAAGTGAACTATTATTGTCATGAACTAAAATTTTAACTAAAAAAGAATAGCTATTATGAAGAAGTTTTTTGTGTTTCTGTTTTGTGTTGCAGTTTCGATGACCTCAGTTGCTCAGGCATGGAGGATTGTTAAGGGTTTTGGAAAAATGCCGCGAACCGAAAGAATTAGCATTGCCGTACTTAAAGGGACGGCTCAAATCAATAGGTCTCTTACTAATCTGAACAACAACAGTAATTTGACAGTCCCAAGTGTGACGCGGTCTTCTGTTCTCTTTAAACAAGTGAAAGCATCTAAAGATTTGTTGAACAAGACTAAGAGTTCTCAGAAAAAAGAGAACGACCCTAAATTGCGGATGGAATCGTTGATGCGAATGCTAAAAGACAGTCAAAAACAAGATCAGATTTATAAAGATGCTTTAGAGGCGGGTCAGGATATTAATTGCCTGCAAACCAATGATGACGTCTTACAGGATCAGTCTCATGAATAACCGATAAATTCACAACTAATATTAGTTAAATGTCTGATCAATATAATATCACGTCGCAATATATAATTACGTACCTGAGGGATATTGAGAGAAAACTCCAGCGTACCGAGCATTCGCAGTATCCTTTGCCGCACTATATCGGTGGTGAAATTCCTGTAGAGGCACTCAATAATGAGGCTAAAAAGATTATGAACTTTGTCGGGCTCTATTCTTTTACTCCAGATTGCTGTTGGGAAGAGCTGAATAATAACATGGCCGGTTATATTGAGCTGGATGGTTCTCGATCCGGAACAATCAAAATCCATCTGTCGTCACGTTACAGAAGTAATGGTAATGCGACCATCGCCATTCTTGCTCATGAGATATGCCATAAACTCCTTGAATTTTATGGTCTGTATTTTCCTCAGCTAAACCAGCTAAATGAAATATATACGGACCTCTGTACGATATATGTCGGTTTCACACAACTTATAGTCAACGGTTATAAAACGACTGTGGGAAATGTCACTTTTTCATTAGGTTATCTCTCCAGAGATACCTTTGAGCAGACCATCTCGATCATGGAGTTGGTTCAAGGTCATCGGGGTTTCGATCAGCAATGGGCTGAAGGTCTGGATGTGTATTCCCAACTGGCAAGATGGATTATAAATCCTGATAAAAGAAAGTGTCATGTCGATGGATTTGCGAAAAGACAGCTTGAGTATGCTGGTCTGAATAAACGAGTTTCCATATTGAACCGACTTTTAAACGATATTCTGACATCTTATAATCCGATGATAAAGGATTTAGACCGGGTATATTTCCTTGAAAATCCTTCTTATGGGAAGGAGGATTCGGTTAAAAAATTGCCGATAACTTCATTCTGCTTGTCTCATCCCGAACTATTCAGACAATCCGACATTAAGAATGTGCAGGAAGCGGGGCAGCTATCCCGCAGACTTGACCGGATAATCAGAGACTTGGTCAGTTATTCCGGAATTGAGAATTATGAGTTTCACTCCGGAGTGCATGCATGCCCGTTTTGCAGGAATGAATTTAAAATCGCTGAAAAAGGTCAGAAACAGAAATGGCGTGTGGTTAAATGTGGAAAATGTGGAAATAAATTTGCAATTGATCTGACAGGTTATAAATTGCTACAGACTGAAATTGTCCAGCCGCAAACTGTAGTTGTTTCCAGTCAGTCTAAAAATTCCGGTCAGTCTAAAAAATGGTGGCAGTTCTGGAAATAATGAAACAAAAGGCAATCGGAGCGGCGTGGATGGATTATGCGGATAAGTGATCTAATAAAGGTGTTCCGGAGGCATCGTCGTGAACGGGATTTTTTAAGGGATGTGACCTCTGCTACCGATGCTTTGTTTTCTTTTGCCGGACGATCTGACTGTGCCGGTAAGGTATGGGACTACCTGCATGACCGCAGTGATGAAATCTATGTGACTTCAGATGGCTGGCTTTGGACAGTCAACACTGATGACATATGGTATAGCAAAGACAACCCGAATGGGATTATTGCACAGTATCCGGTTGACATAATCGGTTCTACAGTTGTCGGGACCCGTGCCGCACGGGTCCCGTCTGAAATTCCTCTTCCGAAAATCAGTCTGCGCCCGTTTCTTATCTACGATTGCTTTTTCTCCGGTGAATTAGAACGGTTCAATCTATGCTATAAGCGGATTGTGCCGCCGGAGATAGAAGCCACGTTTGATGATTTCGGTTCGTTCTGCGAATATATCTATCGCAACTACAGGGAGCTTGTTGATAAATGCGGACCTATGGGCGAGTATTCCGGCCTGGCGTGCTATTACTCTATTCGGGAAGACCGGAATAATTTCGAAGATCTGTTCTATCGGATTGTTGTGAAAAGGGATCTCAGAGTCCGATTGCGTTCGGAGTCAGACCTGAAGGATCTCACATTGCCGCCAGACCCTATAAGATGGCATGCGGTTATGGAAGCTTTCGAGATTCTTAATCTGAGTGACAGAGTGCGGAACATTTCATTCGAAAAGGGTTTCAGTCCGGATGTGAAAGATCCTCTGCGGATCGATTCTGTGATGGGAGATCTTCCCGGCGGACTGACTCGGTTCAGTGAGTTGTGTCGGATCTCTTTTCCTGACGGTTTAAAGACAATTGAAACCGGGTGTCTGAGCTGGTCCACTCGTCTGCAGCGAGTCGATTTGCCACAGCGACTGGCGGTTATTGGGGACAGTGCGTTTCTGGGATGTCGGAATCTGAGCGCAATAACCATTCCGTCGACAGTCAGAAAAATAGGCTCATGCGCATTTATGGAGTCTGGCATAAGAAATATAGCTGTGCCCGGCGGCTGTGAGATCGGGCCGGATGCGTTTGATCGGAGTTGCTCGATCAGGCTACAGTCCATGTCCGGCGAGGGGAAGTAGAGGCACTACGGGCGTAAATTAGGAAAATACTTTGGAAAAATTCACAAATGTTGTTAAAAAGTTCGTAACTTTGCGCCCGAATTCGGGGTAGCCCGTGAGCGGTATCCCCCCGGAACTCATCATTTCCAATTAGGTTATCACAATTTTTTAAGGTATATGAAATTATCCGGACCTCTTGATTTTCAACCGAAACTGTTTTCGGCATTGAAGAATTATTCATTAACCAATCTCAAGGCAGATCTGACTGCGGGCATTGTGGTCGGTGTTGTGGCGTTGCCTCTCGCTGTGGCCTTTGCGATCGCGAGCGGTGTGAGTCCGACAATCGGTCTTATTACAGCGATTATCGGTGGATTTCTTGTTTCGGCACTCGGCGGCTGTTCGGTGCAGATCGGCGGACCGACCGGCGCTTTTATCGTGATTGTCTATGGAATCATTGCGGGCTACGGTCTTGAAGGGCTTGCCATAGCGACTTTCATGGCGGGGCTGATTCTGATTCTGCTCGGAGCGTTTCATCTGGGAACGGTCATAAAGTTTATTCCCTATCCGATTGTGGTCGGTTTTACGGCCGGTATCGCGCTGACGATCTTCTCGACCCAGATCAATGACTTTTTCGGTCTCGGGCTGACAGACCTTCCTGCGGCATTTATTCCGAAGTGGGGCAAATATTTTGTCAGCTTCGGCAATGTCAACTGGGTCACAACCGCAATCGGGCTTGCTTCGATTCTGATAATCGTTCTTGTGCCGAAGATCTCAAAGAAACTTCCCGGTGCGCTGATTGCGATTATAGTCGTGACATTTGTTGTCTGGCTCATCAATGGAAGCTGCGAGGGAATCCATATCGAGACAATCGGCGACCGCTTCGGCAGCATGTCGACCGACATTCCTCTGCCCCACGGATTTGAACTTTCGATGGAAACGATCAACGAGCTGCTTCCCTCGGCTTTCACAATCGCCATTCTCGGGGCGATCGAGTCGCTGCTTTCGGCCACGGTGGCTGACGGTGTGACAGGCTCGCGTACCAATTCAAACACTGAACTGATCGGTCAGGGTATCGCCAATGTCGTTGTTCCGTTTTTCGGCGGCATTCCGGTGACCGGCGCGATCGCCCGCACGATGACCAACATCACCAATGGCGGCCGCACACCGGTTGCGGGTGTGGTCCATGCGGTTGTCCTGTTGCTGATATTCCTCTTCATGATGCCGCTGATCAACCTCGTTCCGATGGCATGTCTGGCCGGAGTGCTGATCGTTGTCAGCTACAATATGAGCGGATGGCGCACGATCCGCGGAATTCTCCGCAATCCCAAAGGGGATGTTGCCGTGCTTGTGGTCACCTTCCTTCTGACGGTCATCTTCGACCTTACGATCGCAATCGAAATCGGCCTGCTTCTGGCCATCATCCTTTTCCTGCGCCGCGTCATGGAGAACACTCAGGTGCGTGTCTACGGCGAGCAGCTTGATGTGGCCGAAGGTACTGAGGCAACGCGCCACGAGGTTCTAGATGTGGCCAAAGGCGTCGAGGTCTATGAGATCGACGGTCCGTTCTTCTTCGGTGTGGCCACGAAATTCGAGGAGCTTATGAGAACAACGATCGGGTCGAAGCCGGTTGTCCGCATAATCCGTATGAGAAAGGTTCCGTTTATTGACGCGACAGGCGTCCACAACCTCGAGATGCTGATCAGCTCGTCGCTTAAGGATGGCATCAAGGTTGTGCTTTCGGGAGTGAAGCCGGAAGTGCAGGAAGTTCTCGATCATGCAGGCATCGACAGGCTCATCGGTGCGGAGAATATCTGCTCGCACATAACGATTGCAGTCCGCAAGGCCAATAAGATGGCCATGCAGGAAATGGAGGCTTAGAGCCGGTTCCCCAACTGAATAATGACAGCCCGTGGAATCAGCGTGTCTGACGCTCGATTTTACGGGCTTCCTTGTTGATTTTAGTTTCTTTCAGGTGGGCAATGCCGAGACCGAGGCCGATACCTATCAGCAGATATCCGGCGATGTAGGCTGCGTGTTCAGCGATTTTCATAACGGGTGGAATTGTGGTTCTAAGGGTTGTTTTCATTTCTATTGTTTAACAACACAACTCCCTCCTGTGTTCAGAGCCGTCCCTCTTCAGCGTAGGAGTAGAATCCCGAAGGGGTGACGATGATGTGGTCGTGGACTGTGATGTCGAGCAGTGCGGCGGCCTCTTTTATCTTTCTGGTCAGAGCGTCGTCCTGAGATGAGGGGCGCAGGTTGCCCGACGGGTGGTTGTGGCCGAGTATGATTGCCGAGGCCATGTTGTCGAGGGCTTTTTTGACGATCATGCGCGGTTCGACATATGTCGCCGAGCTGCCTCCGGAGCTTATCTGTTCGCAGATTATCACTGAGTTGTTGCGGCGCAGAAAGATGGTCCAGAATTCTTCGTGGGGGAGATTTCTCATCTTTGGCAGCAGACACCTGTAGGCGTCCGATGCCTGCCGGATCACGCTCACCTCTTCTTCGGCCGAACCGCTTCTCGCTCCGATTTCGAGCGCGGCGGCTATTGTCGTGGCTTTTGCAGGGCCGATTCCGACAAACCGCCGGCTGATTGCCTGGATCGACATTTGCGAGAGCTGGCTGAGCGAGTTGTCGCATGCGTCCAGAATCTCACGGGCCAGATCGATAGCCGATTTTCCGGGAACGCCTCCGCCGATCAGCAGAGCGAGCAGTTCGGCGTCGGAGAGCACGCGGATCCCCTTGGCAAGCGCTTTTTCACGGGGTTTGTCGTCATCGCTGAGATCAGCGATCCGGCGTGATGCAGCGTTGGAGTTCTGTCTCATTTCCCTTTTCTTATTTCAATCTCTTCGGCGAGGTTGCGTCCGCGTCTGAGTATTATTTTTGTAATGAAGGCCTTGATGAATCCGCATCCGTAGCCGCATATCTGGACGATCGCGGCAGGAACGGCGCGCAGGGCGATGCCGACCGAACGGGTAGAAACCAGCGCGGCGATGAAGAGCGCTGCGAGATAGATTCCGATCGGCAGAAGCCACCACGGACTGGCAAAAATGCCGAGCGCGACGAGTACAGTCCCGATGATCACGGCGAGGGCCGGAAGCGTGTGGACGAGTTTAAGCGAATCGGGATAGAGGAGTTTCAGCGTTATGCGTGACATTCCGAACACATAGACCTGGCGCCAGAAACGTCGGAAATCAATGCGCCGTTTGTGGAAAACGTGGGCCGGGTGGATCAGTCCGATGCTGAATCCGGCCTGGCGGATGCGTGTCGACATGTCGATATCTTCCGAAAACATCTCGCGGAATCCGCCGACGCTGTTGTAGACTGCGCGCGAATAGCCCATGTTGAACGAACGCGGAACGAATTTCTCCATCTGTACCTTTCCGCCGCGTATACCTCCGGTGGTCAGAAACGAGGTCATTGCAAACGAGATCGCCTTCTGGGTCGGGGTGAAGGAGGAGTGGGCGGCATCCGGACCTCCGAAACAGTCAAGCGGATTTTTCTGTAGCTCCCGGTCGAGAATTTCGAAATAGTCCGCGGGAATGACGCAGTCGGAATCGAAAAAGATGAGGTAGTCGCCGCAGGAGCGTTCAATTCCGTAGTTGCGCGCGATCGAGCGGCCTTCGTTGTCTTTGAAAAAGTATCTGACGTCAAGCTGCTCCCTGAACGATTCGACTGTTTCGCCGCACGGTTCCGTGGAGCCGTCCTCGACAATTATCACCTCGAAATTGCGGAATGTCTGGGCCGACAGGCTCTGGAGCAGGTCGCGCACTTCGTCGATGCGGTTGTAGACTGGGACAATTACCGAATATTTTTTCATGGCTGCGGAGTTTTTGATTGACGGATGGGTATATGGTTTGTGTTGCGGCTGCAGGTCAGCTCATGCGCGATTCGTAGTCCTCGAAGGTGAATCGGCGCAGATATGAGCATTCACCGCCGAGGTCACAGAAGACAATGTCGGGATGCTGGATTCCGTTGAACATGTTGGTCTTGACGGTCGTGTAGTGGTTCATGTCCTCGAGGCGTAGGCGCTGTCCGGCTTTCAGGGGGCTTTCAAAGCTCCAGTCGCCGACGAAGTCGCCGCTCAGGCAGGAGTTTCCTCCCAGACGGTAGGTCGGTTTTCCGTCGGTCGGTTCGAGTGAGCCGGTGATTGCGGGTTTGTAGGGCATTTCCAGACAGTCGGGCATGTGGCAGGCAAACGAAGCGTCGATGATCGCCGTCTTGATTCTCTGGTTGTCGACGATGTCGACGACCGAGGTGATCAGATCGCCGGTGCGCCAGGTGAATGCGCTGCCAGGTTCGAGAATGACCGTCAGATGAGGATGGTGCGAGCGGAAATCTTTAATCAGCGCGATAAGCCGTTCCGTGTCATAGCCTTCGCGGGTCATCAGATGGCCTCCGCCGAAATTGACCCATTTCAGACGGTCAAGATAGCCGCCGAACTGGCTTTCGAAAGCGTCAAGGACGCGGGCGAGATCTTCGGCCGAAGATTCGCAGAGGGCGTGGAAATGGAATCCTTCGATGTTTTCAGGGAGTCCGTTTTCGGCAAGCATTTCGGCTGTCACTCCGAATCGCGATCCGGGCAGGGCCGGATTATAGATGTCGGTCTCGATCACCGAGCACTGCGGATTGACGCGCAGCCCTGTCGAGACTCCCGCTGCGAGGGCTGTCGCGGCAAAGCGCGCGGCCTGGCTCAGCGAGTTGAAGGTGATGTGCGACGACCCTGCGAGGTATTCGCCGATCGTTTCGTCGGTATAGGCCGGACAGTAGCTGTGGGCCTTTGTCAGGAGGTGTTTGTTGCCGAGACGCAGCTCGTTGAGCGATGAGGCGGTGAATTTGATTCCGAACTCCCTCATGATTCCGAAAGTGCGCCAGAGGGAGTTGGCTTTGAAAGCCATGATGATCTCCGCGCCGCTCCGGCGGGCGACGTCGCTGATCAGCGAGAGGTTGCGGCGCAGTTTCTCTTCATAGACAATATAGAACGGGGTGGGGAGCTGGTCTTCTTTCATATAGATGTATTATATCCGGGGTGGGTCCGGTGGTTTTTCTTTATGTTAGTTGAGAATTGCGAATCTGGCGAATTTAAGCAGCAGTATCCGCTCGGATGTGTGGGAGAACCGCACGGTTATTCTTGCGGAGTCAGGGCGCGAATTGTCAATATCAGTGATGATTCCTTCACCGAAGCGGTCGTGGGCGATTCTCATGTCTACGCTCAGCTCATCGGCCGAGTGGATTCCCGAAATTCCGGGTCTGGGTCGGGGGGGCCCCTGTCGGTTGTAAAAAACTCCGCGCCCCCGCGACCGG
>JAIDJZ010000177.1 GCA_029051965.1 Paramuribaculum sp.
GATCGGTGAAGAAACCGTGGGCGACCTCTTCAATGCCGGACTCATCAAAAACGCCGCCGACCTCTACACTCTCACCGTCTACAACCTCATGTCAATGCCTGGCTTCGGACAGCGAAGCGCCGAACGCATTCTCCAGGGACTCGACGAGTCACGCAAAGTCGGATTCGAACGCGTCATCTACGCCCTGTCGATTCCGTTCGTCGGCGAAACCGTTGCAAAAAAACTTGCCCGCGCAACCCGGTCGATCGACAATCTCATGTCCCTTTCCGCCGAAGAACTCGAACAGATCGACGACATCGGGCCGCGCATAGCCGCCTCAATTACCGCATTTTTCTCCGAACCGACCAACCGGGAGATGATCGAACGCCTACGCTCCTACGGGCTTCAGATGGAGATGCCTCCGGAAGATGAATCTTCCAGATCCGACCGTCTTGCCGGCAAATCAATCGTAATTTCCGGAACATTCACCCACCATTCGCGCGACCAGTACAAGGAAATGATCGAGCGCAACGGCGGCAAAAATGTCGGATCAATCTCTAAGAAAACCGACTATCTTCTCGCCGGAGACAACATGGGACCGGCAAAACTCGAAAAAGCCACAAAGCTCGGAATTCCGATCATAGACGAAGACACCTTCCTGTCAATGATCAGCTGACCGGCTCTCTGAGCCCGCATAACAAACCATTTTATTCAATAACCAAAACAAAACGACTTATGAAAAAAATCACAATCATTCTTGCAATCATGATTGCATCAGTGGCGTCATCGCTCACAGCAAACGCCCAGTTCCGCTTCGGTCTCAAGGCCGGTGTTGCAATGAACTCGCTTCACTTCAGCGGTTCGGATTTCGACGCAAGCAACCGCGCAGGCTTCACCGGCGGTGCGATGGTCGAGTTCACCGTTCCGGTAATCGGCCTCGGTTTCGATCTTTCGGCCATGTACGTACGCCGCAACACCCAATGGCTCGAAAACAACGATCTGACAAAAGACAACCGCGACTACATCGACATTCCTCTCAACCTCAAATGGAAAATCAACGTTCCCGTCATCAACAACATCGCACGCCCCTACCTCATGACAGGTCCGACATTCTCGTTCCTCACAAGCAAACAGTCGTTTGATGGCGCATGGAAAAACCGCAAATTCGACACAGCATGGAACTTCGGATTCGGCGTCGAGCTCATCAAACACCTCCAGCTCAGCGCAAGCTACAGCATCGGAATGACCAAAGCCCTCAAAACCATAGGAGCAAGCTCGACAGCCAACATTGAAGGACACAACCGCTACTGGACAGTGACTGCCGCCTATCTTTTCTGATAGCCCCACACTGCGAAACGGCTATGGATCGACCGCCACCTAACCGTCCGGCGACTCATGGCGACAGTAGAAAATCCCCCTGACAGATTCACGATTCTGTCAGGGGGATTTTCTTAAGTAAGTGTTCAAATTTAATTTATACAATATGCGAGCTTATTTTTTTAGCCGATTCCGGTGCGGAGG
>JAIDJZ010000178.1 GCA_029051965.1 Paramuribaculum sp.
CGCATCTCTCCGGCGCTTTTTGCCTTGTTCTTCAGTCACGTAGCTACGGCTACGCTCCTTCATCACAAGACAAAAAATCACTCAGAGATATGCGACCCCAGCATTAACAAATATTGGGGAACCGGCTCTTAGCAGATCGAAGATCTTCATCCGTCCGGCTGTCGGAAATCGCGTTTATTGTGCGACGGGTGTTAAAAATAGCGGCCGATGTGTTAATATTGGCGATTTCTTGACGCGCCACTTGCTGATGTAGAAAAAAAATACTAATTTTGCCATATGAGGCTCTTCGTCAGTAGAGTCGTGACCAGTCAAACGTAACTATTTTTCGTCAAATCTTAAAAATCTGCGCCTATAGATTATACTGCTACTCTAATTTTTATTTGACTACAGTAATGCTAACAACAAATAAGCTGACCGACGACCAGTTGGTCGCCGCATACGCTAAAGGCGAGAATCAGGCTTTCGACATTCTGCTCAGACGTCATCAGGCTCGTGTATTTTCCTACATCTATTCCGTAGTGAAGAATCGCGACGTTGCCGACGATCTCTTTCAGGAAACATTCGTCAAAGCCATAACGACAATCCGACAGGGACGCTACTCCGAATCCGGCAAATTTGCCGCATGGATTTCGCGCATTGCCCATAACCTGATTATCGATTATTATCGGCAGGAAAAAAGTGAGAACACCCTCTCGGCCGACACCGAGGGAGTTGACGTCCTCAACAGGCGTGAGCTCTCCGACACCAACATCGAGGAAGTCCTTGTCAACGAACAGATCCACACCGATGTCCGTCGCATAATCGACGCGCTTCCCGAAAACCAGCGCGAAGTGCTCATGATGCGCTACTACCGCGACATGTCTTTCAAAGAGATTGCCGAAGCCACACAGGTGAGCATCAACACTGCACTCGGTCGCATGCGCTACGCCATTCTCAACATGCGCCGCATAGCCGATGAAAACAAAATTGTTCTGACATCCTGATCCGACTCTGCTTGTAGTCGGATAATAAATGAACTGACTCTCTCCCGCACGGCGCTGTGTCAAAACCTTGAGTTTTGACACAGCGCCTGTTCTTTTCTGCCGGAGGACGAGGGAGCTGTCAAGCATGCTTCTGCCGGCAGAACCATTCTGACACACCCTCGTGCTGTCAAGCAACTGTTTGAATTCAAAAAGAGCCGTTTGAATCAGCCCCTGATATTCTCTGCATCCGGCCTTTCCTCTTCCAGCCACGGCGAAACTCCGAGCCAGATGATCGAAGCGAAAATGCCGAAATAGATTGCGAGAAGCGTCAGATTCCCTATCGTGACCACCCCCGAACGGTAGCAGTCGATACCATAGGCCGTGGCGAAAATCGCCGTCAGCACGGCCGCAACCGCATAGACCGCATATTCAATGACGGCAACCGTCCGCACCCTGCGCGGAGGAAGCCTGTTCATGACCTTTTTCGTAAACCATGGCGAGGGCGGTGCGCTCTGCCGCGCATGCTCTTTAAGAAGAGCCCTCAGATTCTCGTCGTTGATATAATCGTTATTTTTCATTGTCTTCAGGGTTAATTTGGGTTGGAAATAATCGTCGGTTCAGTCATGTTGCAGTGCATTGGCCATCTTTGTCTTCGCGCGCGACAGATAGCTCTTGACCGTGCCCTCCGGCAGGCTGCATATACGCGAGATCTCCTTGATCGGACGATCCTCCATATAGAAGAGAACGATCAGTGTCCGTTCGGTCTCCGAAAGCGTTCTCATCGCAACCTCTATATCGTGGCGCATCTCCGTAGTGCGCGTCTCCGAATCCGACAGGCTGCCGTGTCTGTCCTCAATCTGAATGTCGTCTGAAAGCCTTGTCTCACGCATCTTTCGGCTATAGCTGACAAATTCGTTGTAGGCGATTGAAAAAAGCCAGGTCCTGAAACGCGCCACAGCGCGAAACGATCGCAGCCCGGTCCATGCCTTCAGGAAAGTTTCCTGGCTCAGATCGTCCGTCAGAGCTGCGTCCCCCACCGTCAGCCGGTAGAGGAAATTGCGCACTCCCGGCGCATGCTCCTCTACGAGCCGTTCGAAAGCGCGGCGGTCATCTGCCGCCACGCATCGGGTTATCAGACCGATTTCTTCAAGCTTGCTCAGCATCGTCGGAGGCTTCTTCTTTCTTCAGCTGTTCGTGTTTCTGCTCGAGATAGAATACGGCTAACCGCGAAAGTCCGATGAATGTGGGAATCATGCCGGCCGCGATCAGAAACGAACCGTTGCGCATCAGCCCGAGGATGATAAGAGCCACACCCCATCCGATCCACACAATGCCCGACTGGAGCTTATTCTTGTTGCGGGGACCGTCGGTCATATAGAATTCCGGCGGAAGCGGATGACCGGCATCGATCGCCCGCATGATCAGATCATATTTCATCCGTTTACGGACGGTAAATGAGCGGCAGACATCGTAGATGATAAGGATCATAGCCGCGAAAGGGACTATCACGCCGCTGATAATGGCGCCAATCGCGACGATGTCTGTCGAATCTGTCGCATCGACAGCTATTTTGCCCACATCAATCCCCGGATCCTCATCGTCCTCTGCCGCTTCCTCCGCTGTCTCTGACGCCCCCGTTTTCAGCACCACGATTTTTTGAAGGCTGTCCGCGTCGCAGTCCGAGATTTTCTCATTGACCTCGCTGACAGTCGCCACAGTCCGCTCTTTCATCTGACGAGCCTTTTCCAGCGCATTGCCGGCATATGATTTCGCAGGCGTTGCGACGACCGACAGAATCGCCGTCACAAGAATGATCATTGTTGTTTTAAAAGAAGTTATCTGTTTCATACGTAGCTTTTAGTTAGATTGTTCATCTCCTTTGACGTCATCACGCCCGAAAAAGGTTGCAAACACTCCGCAAAAGTAGTCATTTTTTTGTGTTGGCAGGGAAAATTCGTAAATTTGCAACCGTCATGACAGGCATCCCTCTCTCATCTCTTTCCCGGGTTGTGGGGCAGCCTGCGCGTCATCTAATCCTATAATTTGTTATGCAGACCCTCAGCGACTACATCTCTCTGATTGAAAAACAAATCCGCGAGATCGACTATCCTTCCGAGCCGGACGGACTCTATGCTCCGGTAAAATATGTTCTCGATGGTGGCGGCAAACGCATCCGCCCCGTTCTCACACTCGCGACATGCGACGCACTTGGTTGCCCGCCCGAAACAGCGCTAAGCCAGGCGCTCGGAATCGAAATGTTCCATAACTTCACTCTTCTCCACGACGATGTGATGGACCACGCCGACATGCGGCGCGGACGCCCGACTGTCCACATCAGATGGGACGAACGGACAGCGATCCTTTCCGGCGACGCAATGCTGACGATGTCATCCGTCATAATGGGACGCAACACAACTCCCGATCAGTATCGCAAGGTCATGGACATATATCAGAAGACTGCCATGAAAGTCTATGAAGGCCAGCAGTACGACATGGACTTTGAAAACCGCCGCGACGTAAGCGTCGACGACTATATCAACATGATCCGCCTCAAGACGGCAGTCCTCCTCGGATGCGCCTGCGCCCTCGGCGGCATTATGGCCGGGGCCGATTCCCGGTCATGCGACGCCATGTACGCCTATGGCGAACGTCTCGGACTCGCTTTCCAGCTGCGCGACGACTATCTCGACACCTATGGCGATCCGATCGTTTTCGGCAAGGAGATCGGAGGCGACATCCTCAACGACAAAAAAACCTGGCTCTCGATCACTGCGCTGGCCGAAGACCAGTCAGGCGTCATGGCCGATGAACTGACACGCCCCTCCGAACCCCACGAAAAAATCGAACGCGTCCGAGCTCTCTACGACTCTCTCGGATTGCCACTTCGCTGTCAGCAGCTGATCGATTCCTACGTCGATGCGGCGATCTCCATGCTCGACAATGTCTCGATGAGCCCTGCTGCCAGAAACTTCTTCATCCGTCTTGCCGAAGAATCGCGCTCCCGTTCCCATTGATTTTTCTCCGACAGCAGACCGATGATAGACACCCATACCCATCTCTACCTTCCCGAATTCGTCGGGCAGAACCCCTCGGGAGGCGTCGAAGCTGTCGACCGTGCTGTCGCAGCCGGCGTCACCCGCATGATTTTCCCGAATGTCGACTGCTCGACCGTCGCCCCGATGATGGATCTCCACGCGCTCCGGCCCGACGCGACTGCCCTGGCAATGGGGCTTCATCCGACTGAAATAGGGGAGAACTGGCGCGAAGACCTCGACACCATTCTACGCCATCTCGCCGACGGATCGCACTTCGTCGCTGTCGGAGAAATCGGCATCGACCTCTACTGGGACGCCACATTCGAGCGACAGCAGATGGACGCTCTTGAAACTCAGCTCCGCAGGGCCGTCGAGCTGAACCTGCCGGTGATCATCCACTGTCGCGAGGGACTCCCTCAGACACTTGAGGTCATCAGTGGTGTCCCGGGTCTGCGAGGCGTAATGCATAGCTTCGGAGGCACTGTTGCCGATGTTGAAGCCGTCCGTAAAGTCGCCGACTTCTATTTCGGAATCAATGGCATCGTCACCTTTAAAAACTCCCGCCTTCGCGAAACCATCCCTGCCATAGGACTTTCGCGCCTTCTCCTCGAAACCGATTCCCCCTATCTCGCGCCCGTTCCCCATCGCGGCCGACGCAACGAATCAGCCTATCTCGTCCACACCGCAGCGCACATTGCCGACACACTCGGCATCTCTCTGC
>JAIDJZ010000179.1 GCA_029051965.1 Paramuribaculum sp.
TCCATTTCCTGAAAAGAGTCAGAGCGCACTGATTCGATCGCGCTTTTCACTTTGTCGATTATCGCCTTTCGTTCGGGCTTTGTTCCCTGCGATTCATAATAGGTCTGACAGAGCGAGTCGATGAGGGCAAAGCGGTTGTCGAGCAGGCCGTGGAGCTTGGATTCGAGGCGGTCCACGTCGCCTCGGGTCGCCTCGATCTGAGTTTTCAGGCCGCAGGCCTCAGCCATCAAAGCGTCGTTTTTCAGCGACTGGATCTTTATCCGCTGGCGCATCCAGAGGATCGTTCCGGTTGCGAAAAGCATGAAAAGAAGTCCGGCAATGAGGAGCTTTTCGCGTTTAGCCCGCTCTTTATAGAGCAGAAACTCTTTCTCCTTCTGCAGATAGAGTGCGGTTGCAAGCGCATCGGTACTGTCTGCCGGCAGAATCAGACTTTTGAGGCGTGTGGCTTTCTGGAATTCGTCGGTCAGATGATGCCGGCCGTAGTAGTCGATAGCTATATTGACGATTGTGTCGGTTGGGGCCGACAGACGGTTGACGGCCATAGCTTCGCTGTAGAGCAGAGCCCAGCGGGCCATTGTTGCCGAGTCCTGAAATTCCGAGACGTCAACGGCATTGAGTTTCGAGAGGGCAGCAGAGGGGTCGGTCTGCATCAGGCGTTGCGCCTCGTCGAGAACTTCCGGAAAGGATCTCGAAAAGCTGCAGCCTGTAATGACGAGCAGGACAAATATGTAGAGCAGACAGCGCATAATGCTGAGTTGAATGTGGCTTTTGGTTGTGTCAGGTCTCTGACATCACTGTCTGAGACCTGACTGTTAGTATGATTAGCTGTTAGAATATTTCATGAGGTTGAGGCGGACTGGAGAGATGACTGATTCAGTCGATTTTCCGGCCGTAGTAGTAGGTGGACCATGTGTCTTTTGCGTAGCCGTGTTTTAAGACTTTGAAGCTGTCGGGCGACGCGCCGTCGATTTTCATTCCGTCATAGTAGACTGCCCATGTGTCCTTCGCATACCAGTCGGAAAGCACCTTGAAGCTGTCGGGCGACGCGCCGTCGAGACCGACTCCGTTGTAGTAGACTTTCCATGAGTCTTTGGCATAGCCATAACCTAATGACCTGAAGGAGGAGC
Source organism: Paramuribaculum sp. (assembly GCA_029051965.1). Classification (GTDB taxonomy): domain Bacteria; phylum Bacteroidota; class Bacteroidia; order Bacteroidales; family Muribaculaceae; genus Paramuribaculum. The sequence goes on from JAIDJZ010000179.1 coordinate 1,128, forward strand.
TTGAGGCGTCGGCTATTTTTTCTCCGCAAAAGTAGACGCTCCATGCATCTTTCGCATAACCGTCGCGGAGTATTTCAAAACTCGAAGCGGAAGCACCCTCAATACCGTGGCCTTCGAAGAAAACCTTGTTGTCCGCAACGAAATAGGGGGATCTTGGCGGACGCCGGTCATGGCAGTCACGGGCCGATGCTGAGAAGGCGGCCAGAAGCATAGTGATGACGATCGGGAGAAGGTGTTTCATGATGGTTGCTTTCTTTAAGTAAGTCATGAAAATGATTTTATACTTTCACGACTTATTTATTAGACGAAAGTTTCAGTCAAAAGTAACATGCTGTAGTCTTAAAGTTTGTTAATCAGACGATTTTCTGATGGCTGAAGGTTAGAGCCGGTTCCCCAATATTTGTTAATGCTGGGGCGGTCAAGCGTTAACAAATATTGGGGAACCGGCTCTTAGTAGTCTGTTTCGATGAAGTCGACAACTTCGCGGGAAACAAAAATAGAGCCGGAGATGTCGTTGCCGTCCTTGTCTTTAACTTTCTGGATGCTGACGCGGCCCCCGAACTGGGCGTTCAGGCGGTTCAGTGTGTTGTCGAGAAAATCACGCTGTTCCTTCAGCATTACCTTTCGTTCGGTCAGTTCATAGCTGTCGGCGCCGAAAACCGGAGTGATCGGCCGTGTGGTCTGCTGAATACCTGTCGCGATGAACCGGTAGAGGCCGCCGTCGCATTCTGCTTCGAGAATCAGTCCCGGGAGTCCGTCGAATTTCCACGGTCCGTTCTGTATCGGTATTTCCGGCGCAAACCAGACGGTCCAGTGGCGTCCGTGATAGTCGGTTTCAGCTGCGATGCATTCGTAGCCCAGGATCTCTTTCGAAACGTCACCGATTGTCCATTGCAGTTGCCCGGGTGTCTCTTCATAGGAATAATTGCTGAGCCCTACGACGTCGTAGTATTTCAGTTTGTTGTCCGACAGGTTTTTGGTGACGTAGTATTTCCCGTCGCGCTTTGGCATCTCCTTCATTTTTCCGCTGAAATAGGCCGAGCGGGCCATTTCCTGATAGACGGCCTTTCCTTCCGGAGTCGAATTGAGCGAGTCGATGTATTCAGTCCGGGGTGAGTAGAATTTCGAATCGGTCGGGTTGCTCAGAAGAATGTATTGGTTTGTCACTTCGGGCTTCCCGTTCTTCATGTTCGGCGAGTGGGCCATGTAGCTGACCTCGATGTCGGCGGTCTGTGCGGATGAGGCGATGGCGGCGAGGCATACCGTCAAAGCAGTGAGAATTGTCTTCATAAGAGTGTAGGGATGTGTGTCAAAAAGTCAGGGATTATTGTCTGTAGTCCGGTTCTGCGGCATACTTTGCGGGATCGTATTTCGGTCTGTCGGCCGTGTTGTAGTTGAACTGCACGTTGCCGCTGAAAGAGGCTTTGATGATTGCTTCGCGGTTGTTGAAAAAGTATTCCTCTTCTTCCAGAGCTTTCTTACGTTCCATTTTCCGGTAGTTGTCCGGAGAGTACATCGGACTCATGATGCGGTCGGTCTGTTCGAGTCCGGTTGCGGTGAATTCGATGTCGTTGTCGGAGCGTGCTTTCAGAATCAGTCCGGGAAGTCCGCGGAGTTTCCACGGGCCGAACGGGATGGGGAGTTCCGGAGCGAACCATGCTGTCCAGTGGCGTCCGTGATAGTCGGCCTGAGCTGCGATGCATTCATATCCCAAGACGGTGGCTGTGGAGTCGGTCAGCTGCCACTGGATTTCACCCCACGGCTCGTCGTAGAATCCCTGAGTGTCGCCGAATTTATCATAGAACCGGATGTTTTCTGCGGAAAGATCGGAAAAGATATAGTTGTGGACTTTTTTGACAGGTCCTTTGCGAGTGTCAAATGTGATTCCTCCATCGGGGCTATGTGTTATGCAGGCGGCCATTATGATCTGATTGAGTTGTTCTTTCCCTTCCGGTGTGGATGAAAGGGAGTCGTTCCACAGGCTTATGTCATTGTAATATTTAGCTGCTGTCGGGCTGGCAAGAAGTGTCCTCCGTGAATGAAGGATTGAATCCGATTCCCAATTGCGGAATGAGAAGTCGTAGCCGACCATGATGTCGGCTTTTTGCTGTGCGATCGAGGCTATCGTGGCAATGCACAGAAAGATTGATGAAAGCAGTCTGTTCATATTATGCATGATTTTTGGGTGTCATTTTCTGAGGGAGATGGTGAATAACAGTTCGCGTCCCCGGAGCCACCGCTGGCTTTCGAAAGAAGAGAGCTGATTGTAGGTCGTGTAGTTGTAGGTGCGCTGATCGAAGATGTTGCTCAGTGTGGCGGAGAGTTCGATCCGTTTGCTGAGGCGGCAGACTATTTTAGTGTCGACGAGAAATGTGTTTTTGAAAGAGCCTTCGGTCAGTTCGTTGCGATAGTGTTCGCCGATGATGCGCCATTCCCATTTTTTGTGGGGCATGATGTTGAGGAGCAGTTCGTTTTCCATGCTGCCGAGCCACGGTGCGCCGGTGCCGTTCATGGCAAGACGGCTCGAAGAGAAGTCAATGCGGTAGTCGAAGCTGAGCCATCGGAGCGGCGCGCCGTTGATTTTCGCACCGGCCGACCAGGATGTTCCGACGGAGCTGACGGCCCGGTTTTCGGATATGAGGTTGGACTCCTGTCGGCTGAACGAACCGCTGATGTTGGCGCTTCCGCGCATGAAGTCGAGCGTTTTGCCGATGTTGCCGCCGGCAATGAGCATCTGTCCGTCGCTTTTTGCGGGGGAGTAGGAGTAGACGATATAATCGCCGAAAAGCTGCTGCGCCAGAGTGTAGGGCCTGTGGCTCCACGACTGCATGACGGAGGCGTTGGCAAACAGTCCGCGCCGGGTGTGTTTGTAGGATATGGAGGCAGATACGTTCTGAGATGTCGAGTTGTAGAAATCGTCGACACCCCGGCGGAAAGAGCGATAATCTGTCATGACAAATCCGGGCTGGATGAGGCTCAGATCCATAGGCGACCGGCCTGTGCCGCCGCTGAAACTCATGTCAAAGCGGTTGTTAGGCTTCCAGTCCAGACTCAGCGACGGCGAGAAGTAGACTTCGCTGCGGTTGGCGAGAGCTTTGTCGAAAGTATAGTTGGCGAAACTGACGGGAGCCCTGAGCGATATGTTCACCCGTTTCATCCAGTATTCGAATTTTGGGGTGGCATATACCGTGAGATAATTTGTGTTCAGCACATTCGTTGTCTCGCCCGGTATTTCCTCCGGCATGTCTGGTAACTCTGACCTCATAGTTCTGACATATCCTTTGACGCCTCCCTCCAGACTTATCGTGATGCCATTGACGGAGAAGGCATAGGCTGCGCTCTCGTCGGTATAAAAAGCATGGTCATTGACCTGCTGCCGCATCCTTGCGTCGTTCATCGAGACGGAAAGCGTCTGTGGCAGTGATTCCCATTCGTTTTTGCTGGAGAATGTGACAAGATGCTTGCCGTTGAAACGCTTGATCAGCTTGAAGTCGTTGGCCACGTAATAGTCAGGGAGCGATGCCGTCTGGCAGTTGGGCAGCGAACCGGTGACGCCGAGGCTGATGTCGTTCCAGTCGATGTTGGTTTTCAGTGTGTTGTTGATAAAGGCGGTCTTCCGGTTCAGCTCATAGACTAATTTGCCGGAAAGGGAGTGGGATCGGTCGGTGCCTTTGCGGTTCTCGGTCACGACACGGTCG
>JAIDJZ010000018.1 GCA_029051965.1 Paramuribaculum sp.
GTGTCGCGATGCGATTTCGTCGGCGACCTTCATCACGTTAGCAGGCGGACGTCCGGCTTCGAATTCCGATTTCATGAATTCCATGTAGGGTGCGACATGGTCGAAGAATCTGTAGTAGCCGCTGCAGAGATAATTGAGACCGGCCTCTCCGTCGGCTGTAAGCGCGAATCTGTTTTTGGGGCACTCACCGTTGCAGATGTCCGTGAACCGGCATTCGACACACTGGCGCGGCAGCGACGCCCGTTTGGCCAGGCCGAATGTGGTCTGCCTCTCTCCGGCGATCATTTCGACGAGCGACTGTGAGCGCAGATTGCCGAGTCTGTATTCGGGAAACACAAAATGATCGCATGAATATATGTCGCCGTTGTGTTCCATCACTGCGGCATGTCCGCAGCTTCGGGCCATCGAGCAGACTCCCGGCTCATGTCCGGCCCAGTTTGCGAGGGTGGCGTCGAAGAGCTGGATGAATGTCGAGCCTACATCCTGTCGGACCCATCTGTCGAAAACTGCGCATAGAAAATCTCCCCACTGCTGAGGGCTGACAGAGAACGGGGCGACCGGAATGTCGCGGTCGCGGTCAAGGGCCGAGGCGAGATGACGTCCGTCGCTGTGGGGAAGAATGCGTTCGACGATCGGGGTGAACTGGATATAACGGCAGCCGATCTCTTTGAAAAAATCATAGAATTCGAGGGGGTGGTCTGCATTATAGTCATTGACGACTGCCATTGCATTCCATTCGACTCCATGTCTGTTGAGCAGGTCGATTCCATGCATGACTTTGCTGAATGACGGGGCGCCTGTCCGTGCGCGCCGATATTCGTCATGGAATTCCCTCGGACCGTCGATCGAAACTCCGACAAGCCAGTTGTTTCGTTTGAAGAATTCACACCATTGGTCGGTCAGCAGTGTGCCGTTGGTCTGGATGCAGTTGTCGATCAGCATTCCACGGCCATATTTTTTCTGCATTTCGAGGGCTTTCTCATAGAATCCGAGAGGTCGCATCAGAGGTTCTCCGCCGTGCCAGGTGAAGAGAACCTGCGGCATTGTCTGCGCCTCTATATATTTGCGGACGTAGAGTTCGAGCATGTCGTCGGACATGGCCGACAGGCCTTTCGGATTTTCATTCCTATAGAGATTGCTTTTCTCAAGGTAGTAGCAGTAGGTGCATCTGAGATTGCAGGTGCTGCCGACGGGTTTTGCCATCAGATAGAGCGGGCGGGCAAACGGGCTTGTGAAGTTGTCCATCGTG
>JAIDJZ010000180.1 GCA_029051965.1 Paramuribaculum sp.
TCCCTTCACAGGCAATCCGCCCCCATTTCAGCGTATTCGACAAAACTCTTATCAAAAAGACCTACGGCATCCGCATTCCGCATTGGGAAGACAGCCTGCGGGAATGCCTTGCGCGCATCGCAGCGTCTGAAAACGGTGCGCATGATGCCGAATAAACAATTCCAAGTTTCCAATCATGGCAAAACTCACTGAAGAAATTGACAGAAGGCGAACCTTCGCTATCATATCCCACCCTGACGCCGGCAAAACGACGCTCACCGAGAAGCTGCTGCTTTTTGGTGGAGCAATCCATATCGCAGGTGCCGTCAAATCAAATAAAATCAAGAAAACCGCCACCAGCGACTGGATGGAGATTGAAAAGCAACGTGGAATTTCGGTTGCGACATCCGTAATGGGATTTAACTACGGCGATTATAAGATCAATATTCTCGACACCCCTGGACACCAGGACTTTGCCGAGGACACCTATCGCACGCTGACGGCTGTTGACAGCGTAATTATTGTTGTCGATGTTGCGAAGGGCGTCGAGCAGCAGACTCGCAAGCTGATGGAAGTCTGCCGAATGCGCAACACTCCCGTCATTATTTTTGTCAACAAGCTCGACCGCGAGGGACGTGATCCGTTTGAAATCCTTGACGAACTTGAATCGGAACTTAAGATCAGCGTGCGCCCTCTCAGCTGGCCAATTAATATCGGAGCTAAATTCAAGGGCGTCTATAACCTTTACGAACAGACACTCGACTTATTTACGCCAGACAAGCAGAAGGTGTCAGAACGTGTTGAAATTGACAGCATTGACGACCCGCAGATCGATGAAGCTGTCGGCGAGCAGGATGCCGCCAAGCTGCGTGACGACATTGAACTCATCAACGGAGTCTACCCTGAGTTCGAAGTGAAAGACTATCTTAGCGGAAAACTTGCTCCAGTGTTCTTCGGATCGGCGCTCAACACCTTCGGTGTGAAAGAACTTCTCGACTGCTTCGTCAAGATAGCCCCTTCCCCCAAGCCTGTAGTCGCGCAGGAGCGCGAAGTTAAACCGGAAGAGGAGCAATTCTCCGGATTTGTTTTCAAAATCCACGCTAACATGGACCCCAACCACCGCTCATGTATTGCAGTCGTCACGGGCTGCTCCGGTAAATTCGAACGTAACG
>JAIDJZ010000181.1 GCA_029051965.1 Paramuribaculum sp.
ATTCCCAGAATTGAAACAGGGTTATGGTCGCTGTCTGTATTGATTAAAGCCCATCCGATTGAGGTCGGTCCGAGATCAAGTCCAAGTATTTTCATGATACAAATTTAAATATGCAAAAATAAACAAAATACACTTATGATAAAATTGTGGCTTTAGATATTTTTGTATAACTTTGTCATGCAAAATAACTGAAGCAAATCACAATAAGGATTATTCCGTTGTGAAAACATTTGGAGAGGGAAAACCTGATGGTTTTCTCTCTTGTCTTTTTGGAAAGCGGATTATCGGGAAATGGGCGGGCACGGATAAGAGGCTGCGCCTATTTTGACACAGCCTCCTTATAAAAAAAGGAGACCGAGGTCTCCTTGCGAATAATTTAAGATTATATCGCCGTGAAACAGTAATTATTCCATGATTGCGGGGCTAAGCAATTTATACGGATCAAGAATTCTGTTTCGTTTAAATCGTGCGGTTTATGCGGCCGAAAGCTGTCAGAAGATGTAGGCCAGTGAGATTTCCAGTTTTGTCGGGCCGATGTAATGGAGTTTTCGGGTGGATTGCCAGGCGTAGTAGCCGCACATAGGAATATATTCCCTGCAGACTCCTCCGATATATCCGATGCCGATGCTGAAATCGATGTTCAGTCTCTCTCTGACGGAGACAGAGTAGCCGTACTCTATGCCTCCGCCGAAATTCGCACGTTCCCAGATGGCAGATCCCGGTGCGCCTCCCATATATCCGCGCCCGCCGAGTTCGAAGTCCCATATGAGTGTCTGGGCGTACACTCCTATGTGATGGCCCGTCAGGGGTTGCCGGCGGGCAATCTCTCCGAACCACCATCTCAGTCCTATGTCGCCGCCGTAGATTCGCCAGAAGAAGTTTTTGATGCGGTGTGACCACCACGCGTACATCCATTGACACTGCACGCTTATGTTGCGTCCGAGATAGAGCTCGGCTCCGATGGCGGGCACTGCAAGAGCGTCGTAGAGAAGGTTTGTGCGTAGACTCCATGTCGTTTCGCGGAGCGACGGGGGTGTTTCCGTCTGTTGCGGAACAGCAACGGTTGCGCTGTCGGGCGGCTCGGCGGCCGATATGCCGCGGGCCGACAGGATTGCGAATAATATGACGATCAGCTGTTTCATTAAACGTACAGACAGTGGTGTGTATGAGAGTCGATTCCTGAATTCAGACACACCACTGTCTTTTTTATCTCATGTAAAACAAATGTTCAGAGTTTGATTATGGTTGCAGCTGGGTGGTGACGGTGACAAATTTGTCGACTGTCGGATTGCCGAACTCGATCGGCGACATGTCCGGATGTCCGTTGATCACGACGTTGTACAGATAGTGGTATCCTCCTTTCCAGGCCGTGAATCCCGAACCCTGCAGAGATAGGTAGATGTAGCCCTCTCCGGAAAGACCGCCATTCGGGAGGTTGATTTCGGGGGTGTTTGCATTAGGCCATATTTTTTTGCCCGTTGCCTTGTCGTACATGGCGCAAGTGAGCACGAGATACACCTCATTCTCGTAGTCGCCTCCCTGGACAAACGGGAGATCCTGCGGGATGAAGAATTTGGCTGCGTCACCTTCTGTGTCGATATCTATCGGTTCGGGCGTGAGCGTGATGATCTCATCCTGACGCTGGGCCATGTGAAGAACCGTGAATCCTTTGCCTGAAAGATTGCTCCATGTGCCGATCGATTCCTGTCCTGCCGATTCGATGTCGCCGGAGGTCGAGACGGTCGGGAATCTGAAATCGCCATTCTGGTTTGCACCGACGATCGTCGCATTGTTGATTTTGACTTCCATATTTGTGTCTTCCGAGCTAAGCATGACGGTGACTCGTGCGAGCGCGTGGCGGAAGTTGAATCTGACCTGAGCCTCATTGCCTGCGGCCGGCTGACTCATATCGGGCGACACGGCGTAAATGAAGTCGGTTTTTCCGCTGTTGGTGAAGTGGACAGCGTCCAGCGGTGTGGTTCCGGGAGGCAGCATTCCCTCCGGGGCATAGGCATAAAAATTAAGAGCGTCGCCGGTCGGCCAGTATTTGACAGGCGAGTACTCCCAGACGTTGGTGCCGGTCTTGTTTACTTCGACGTTGGTCATATATGGAGATCCGTCGGAGTTTAGATAGCCGTAAACGAAAAATTGTGTCAGGTTACTGGTGGTGATGTCGGCAGTCGCGCGATTTTGAGGCAGACGGCTTGCGGCCGTAAAGCGTATCACGTTGTCGCTTCCTGCGGCGACGGGATCATCCTCGTCGGTTGAACAGGCTGTAAAGACTGACACCAGTCCGATTGAAGCCAGAATTAAAAAATGTGAGTTTCTCATATAACAGGGACTTTTTTAAGTAATAGGTTTTTCTTGGGGTGCTAACGCAGCGTGACGACATGATTGATGATGACGAGTTCCCAGTCATCGACGCCGACCTCGAAATCCGGTGCGCCATCATCAGGACCGCCGGGTTTGACATAAGGTAATTCAAGCCCGTCGATAACAATCCTAACATTTCTTTTATCCGGAGAGTTCACGACCTGATCGGAGACATCATGACAAAATGCGGCAATGCGACCGTCGGCCATGACGGCTATCAGATAGAGAAACTGCCGGACTGAAGGCGAGGCAGATCTGCCGAATGCAGTCGTTTTGCCTGTTATGTCACTCTCGCCTCGGGTGGCAAGAAACAGGTATTCGCCTTCTGAATCGGATAGCATGTCGTAGGCGATGAGTTCCGACGGCGAAAGACCAGACAGGACAAAATAGCCGCGCCGCATTCCGCTGATGTTGGCTACGTTGCGCAGGATGCATGTGTAGCTGCAGGTGCGAGGGGCAGGAAAGCACCTTATCACATGCTGTCCGCACTCCTTGATTTCAGTTTCGTCCGAATCCGGGCGCAACGGACGGTAGGAAACCGAACACAGGCCGACAGATACGTTCTCGGCCGTGGCGCAGTAGAGTGCGTCAGGACTGCGGTAGATCTTATCGGATTCGATTCCCGGGCAAACCTCAAGAACCGTATCCGGCCATTCGACCGGGACTGATTCCGAAGTGAAGGCATTATAGCTTTCCATATGAGAGGTGCCGCTGTAGATGATGTCTTTCGTGTCATTGTTGAAGGCCATTATCCTGTAGCGGCCGGCCGGAATCTCTATCCTGCCACCCTTGCGGCCTGCGAGTTCGTAGCGCCAGATGTGTCCTCCGTCGTCTTCAGGAAAGAACACGACGGTCATGCCGTCGGGATCTGCGTCAGGCGCATATGTCCAGTCGAAGTTCACCGAGATCTTTATCATTGCAGAGTCGGGATAGACGAGGTCTTTCTGATGGCATCCGCACAACAGGATGCATGCGGCGCAAAATGCCGCTGCCCACGATTGCCGGGGCGACAATATGCGACCGGAGCAATTGTGTGTGGTTTTCTGTCGTTTGCGGAATGTCTGCATCGCTTCTCTGATTCAATGTCTGATGACGTATTATAGACAACAGACTTCTTATGACGTCGGTTCGGTGTGATGCCGTCATAAATCAAAGAGCCGGCTATCATATAGCCGAAAACGAAGAATCAGTTGAGGGGGGTTGTATCGGGCTAATTCTCTATTTTGCAGCTATATGCAATTCAATTTATCGCAATTTGCGATAAATTACGATAAATTGCGATAAATTGAATTATCTGACTTTGTTGATCAGTTGGGCAAAATTGTCGGACCGGATGTAACCTTTTGTTCGGCCGTTGATGCTGATTTCTTTAAGATAGTTTCTGTCGGTCAGTTTGCGAAGATCGGATTTTGCTGTGTTTGGTGTTATTCCAAATTTTCCAACCAGATCTTTTGAAACAAGAACCGTGTCTGGATTGTCGATGAACATGCTTAGGATTTGCGACTGTCGCTTTGTTATGTTACCGAGATGAAGCAATTTTTCAGCTTTTTTCTTCTCATTGTTTTTTCGTTTGATGTAGCGACTGAGAGCTTCAAAAGATTTGTGGAGAACATCAAGATTATATTGGACAAAATAACCGATGTCGTTTCCGTCAGCTTCCGAGTGAAGAAACGCTTTCTCGTAGGATTTTTTTGAGCCTTTTATAATGCGTGAAATCGACAGAAATTGCACCAGCCAATAGTTGGATTTCATCATATACCAGTAGAATAATGCTCTGGCGGTTCTTCCGTTTCCATCGGCAAAGGGGTGATAATATCCGATAAGAAAGTGAATTACAATGGCGCGGATGATCGGATGGATGAAAATCGCAGTGTTCTCATCATTAAAAAATGCGCATAGTTGTGACAGAAACTCAGGCAGGCACTCGGCGGCAGGAGGAGTATGAACGATTTCTCCCGTTATTCCGTTGCCCACTACAATTTTTTCATCTTCGCGTCGGAGTCTACCGGCCGCGTCTGAAACGTCAAGAGCGTTTTCTGTCATCATTGCATGGATTTCCATGATGAATTCCGGAGTCAGCTTCTCTTTGGCATGATCTCGAATAAAATTTATTGTGTTGTAGTTATTGAGAATCATGCGTTGACTTTTATTTATAGGAGAGATTTTCTTTCGAAGCATCTCTTTGGCAACTTCGCGGGTGGTCGCTGCCCCTTCCATCTGACTGGAAGCAATAGCCTCTTCCATGATTGAACTTATAAGGTAGAGTTCCTGTGTAGTTTTGTCGTCGGGAAATATTTTGGAAGCACCCCATGATCCACCGAAGTTCATGTCAAATTCATGACATAGACGGTGCATCGTGTTGGTCAGAGAGAAATGGATATTGAACTGCGGCCAGATTTCGATATCAGTAAGCTGCCTGACTGATTTTACTTTGCTCCAGAATTCATCAGCATGCATGCCGGCAGGGACTCTATATTTGATGTCGCTCCAGTAAAGATAGCGGCTGTTGACATGTGAGATGAGGTTTTTCAGGGCTTCGTCGTTGAAATCCTGAGTGGTGTCAGTTGAAATAGTCGGGGGGTGTTCAATCATCGGGAATTGTATTTATAATGCTACAAATATAGTAATTTATCGCAATTTATCAAAAATTGCGATAAATAGTTTTGTAAGGTGTAGGATATTAGTGTGTTGTGGTTTGTTGTGTGTGTGGGCTGTCGGCGGCTGTGAGGCTGATATTAGTGATTGATTGAGTGGTTTTCTGTGGGTTAAACCATTGAAATATAATGACATATGAATTAATTTATCGCAATTTGCGATAAATTACGATAAATTGCGATAAATGCAGTAGCGCGAAAGGCGACGGGGCTATGATTCCCGGATGACGTGGTTTTCATAGCGTCAGGTCGCTGAGCCTGAAAATCCGGGAGTTAAAGATCGGAAAACGAAGAGCGGTGTGTCAGAAACCGCGCAGTTTCTGACACACCGCTATGTTTAATGTCTCGGGCGGCCGGGGTTATGAGAGAATGTGTCTTATTTGATTTGAGATGGCCGACCGTCTGATCAAAGTCCGATCGGATTTGATTTCTGCCATTTCATTGCCTTGACAATATTTTTTGCTGCGGCGTTATTGAAAGGAATGGTTATTGTTCCGCTGGCATGTTTGATTGTGATGTTGGTGTTGCCTGCGGCAATTGTGTTAAGCGCAGCATTGAGTTTCTGGTTTGCGGGAAGAGTGAAATCCCAATCGTCGCTGTAATCTGACTTTTTTCCATTACAGCTGATGCCGCCGAAATTCATGGTGACCGGACCTCTCAGTTTCTTTCCGGGAGAAAAACAGATCGAGATTTCATCCTTGTTGAGACTGATTTCGATTGCATTATTTTCATGATTAAGAGTTGTCGCGCAGTATTCGGCCCGGCCGCTGAACATATACATAAGTTTCCATCCGCTTGGGGGATCGGCACAGAATCCGGACATCGCACACATGATCAGTGTCACAAAAAACAAAACTACTTTCTTCATTATATAAATCGGTTTAATGGGTTGTCAATTGCATTCGTGAGTCGATATTTGGCTGCAAAAATAGCTGTTATTTTCAAAGTCGGCGCTTATGTCGCAGGTTCATTTTTGGTTCAATTTTGGAGCAGGATGGTTTATTTTGTAATTTAGCAACGTGAATTCCGCAGATTCTGAAAACTCCGAAATAATTCTTTCGTCCCGCGAATCCGTCGCTTCGGACAGCACTTCCGGATATGTCGAGCTTGGTCGCCACGGGTGGTCGATACTCGGCCGTGTCACGCGCCACGGTATGGTCTGGTTCGTGAAGTCTCTCGATGAGGCGCACTGGGATCTGACAGAATGTCGTCTCAGACTACGGAAGGAATATGAGATAATGTTGCGCCTTAATCACCCCGGCATTGCGCGTGCCGTCTGGTTTGAGGAGAGCGGGTTGCTCGGGCCGGCGATATTCATGGAGCTGATCGAGGGAGAGACGCTCGACCGGTTTCTGAAACGTGCCCCGCGTGGCGACCGCAGGGAAGCGGCGTTGCGCATTCTTGAGGCTGCCGCTTATATGCATTCGGCCGGGGTCTGTCATCTTGATCTCAAGCCCGGCAACATAATGGTCTGTCGGCAGGGCTCCGGACTTCAGGTGAAGATCATCGATTTCGGGATGAGTGACCACGCCGGCAGTGCGGTGCTGAAAGCCGTCGGCGGCAACCGGCGCTATGGTGCGCCGGAACAGTTTGAAACGGGCTATTGCGGCGAGCCGACTGCCGACGTATGGAGTCTCGCTGTGATTCTTGGCGAAATGCGGTGCGGACTTCTGCTGAAGACGGTTGCTGCCGTGAGCCGCCGCCGGAACAGCCGCCGCCGTCCGCAGGATGCCGCCCGGATGCTGTGCATCCATTCGCGGTTGCGAAAGCTATGCCGGATTACCGCTGTTGTTTCGGTAGTTGTAGTCTTGGTTCTGGCACTTGGATTGGCGGCCGGACGAAAGACTCAAGACAGTGGCGTGGGCCTGATTGAAAAAAACGCAGTTGCCGGTTCTGTAACATCCGACACCGTCGTGCGGTCCGCGAGAGCGTCCGAAGAAAACCTTCCGGTGCTGCCGGTTACGGCAGCCACTGTTGCTGTCCCCGCGGCCGCTGATCAGGAAGAGAAGGAGCTGCTTGAGAGTCATGCGGCCATCGTAGCCTCATTGCGGCCGCAGATCCTCCGTCTTGCAGATTCGTTGCGGGTTGTCGCATCCGATCCGACAGTTGCGCGCAACCGTCGTTCGGCGGCAATCGGTGAGGCTGTAAGCCGGATGGACATGCTGATTTCGGCAGCCTTCAGGCCTTTGCAGCAGCGTTGTTCGCAGACGTTCATGTCGCGTCGGGGGCCTGGCTGGGCCACTATCTTAGATCCCGATCTGGCAGACTGCCGCCGGACGGTGACTGATGTTCTTAACGATTTTGTCAGTTCCCGCGACACCCTTTCTGCCGCAGCCTCTCCGGAAGACTGACATATGTCAATGGCCGGACTCGATGTTGTCCGGCCATTGGCTGAGGGGGGTGTATGTAGTATTAGAAAGTCAGTTCGATGTCAAGGGTGTTTTCGAGAAAGCGTTTGATCGTATATTTCGAAGTCCCGATCGGGAAGTAGCGGGAGGTCAGTTTCTGGCCTCCGACGGTCCAGATGTCAACCGTATCGCCTCTGGGGGTGCTTTTGTAGACACCGATCTTCTGGTTCATGCCGGATCCGGAACCATCAAACCAGTTCTCGCTGTCATAGACACAGGGGATTGTGATCTTCATAGTCATGAGATTCAGAATGCCTAATTTGTCGTTTTTATAGACCACACACCAGTTTCCGGAATAACCGACTGTGCCCGTTCGGTCGAACGATCCGCCCGGAATCTGCATTCTTCCGGAATCGTCCAGCCAGACCTTTTCGCCAGCTTTGTTGATCGCTCTGAAGAATACGGTTGTTTTGCCACCGGCACCGAAATCTGAATCGTAGTAGCTGATTTCCTTAAAAGCCGGATCGTAGATTTTTGTGCCGTCGCTGGAGAATAGCCCTTCGAGACCATTTTTTCTGACAAGCAGATACATGCGGAATGGAACGGACAATCTCTCGATGTCGTCATAAAGCGGAGGAATAATTTCTCCATTGCCACGTTCATACAGGCCTTTTTTCCCGTTTCGGGTGACGATGAATTCCGGGCCCGAGGAGTTTTCGTAGAAGCTGTAGAATGAATCATAGTCAGAAAACTCACTGTTCCCGTTTCGGTTCATGTCGGTTTCTTTTCCGTCGATGGTGACAAACATGATGTCGTCCTTGAACCGGACGCGGTCAAGTGACATATGGACAAGCTCTCTGCCTTCGTTGTTGAACAGGCTCGTTCCCATTGAACTTTTCGCGATTATGATGAAATTGTTTTCATATCTCGCCCGTCTCAGTTCGGCCACAATCGACTCGAGATCATCTTCGAAAACGGGACTCTGGCTCTCAAGGATGAGCGCCCAGACATCGCTATCGTTCTGTCGTCCGAAATGGGTGTCAAGGGATATTTTCGTGAATTTGAAAGGAAGTAGTTTTCTGTCGTTTTTTGAGAGTCCCAGAAGCTCATATTCGGTGTGATTCATCAATAACACTTCCGGCATAGCATCGGAAAACGGCTTTCCTTTGATCGTTTGATTTCCGTTGATAATCATGATGTTCTCCGTGGAAGGTAAGCGATACGTGCCGTCTAATCCCGATCTCCGGTCGGTTTTTTCCCACAATTTCTCGTTAGATAGCGAGAGAAGGTGCGGGATGCCGTCGACTGTCATCAGGAGGTAGTCTTCTCCGTCCACGCTGACTTTCCGAGGATCGGCAACATTGCTGAGCATCGGTTTTGTCTCTTTTTTGCGATACATCTCACCGTTGAAGAGTCTGTAGCCGCCGGAAAGCTCCCGGACTGCAGGGAACTCTCTCCAGTCAGTTCGTTTTCGGCCGCAGGAAGAGGTGAACTGATAGATCCTGTGGTCGGGCGACGCGCTCCGGACATACCAGTTTTTGTCCGGTCCGAGAAAGATCCGGTCGTAGGGATCTGTGAAGATATAGTTGGGTGTCCTGAGATAATATGAACCGTCTTTTTCTTTCACCCAGAAACAGTTCTTCATGTTGTGGTGCATCTCGGTCGGGACAATGCCGAAGTATTTACAGTCTATGGCGAACCGTCCCTGATTCGTCACAACGCCGTACTTATTCTTTTGTTTTACAATGGCAAGGTTGTCCTTGAACGGATAGATTGAGTCGTATTTGGCTTTCAGGATGACCTTGCCCGTGTTTTTTTCCGCGAGGCCGTACTTGCCTTTTTTCTCAAAGATCGCCGGAGTCTGGGCTGCGGCCACAAAGGCGGCTGCAAGCCAGATCAGAGATATGATATGCCGTATTCCCATAGGTTGGTTCTTCTGTCGGTTAATACTCATATGTGCGATACTGGATGTCGGTGCCATATTTAGACTTGACCGTCCGTCTGATCCAGTTGCCCATCGTGTCGAATTTATAGTTTGAATATGTTTCCTTATAGTCTCTTGAGGAAAAGAAGGGGAGAGTCTTGCCGGTGAGGGCTGTCGGCATATTGTCCGGTCCGTAGGTCAGCGTGAAATATTCGTATCCTTTATCGAAGACATCAAGACAAACAATATCATCTAAAGAATTTTCTTCAAGAGTGAACTTGACGGGCAAGCCATCCTTGAATTCGACGAAAAAGATTCCCGGCATATCGTAGAATCCAATCTGGACCAACCGGTTTCCTTCATAATTGGCGAACTCAGGTTTTCCCTCCGGGGTGAATTTGTATTCTATAATATGTGTCGACATTTCTTCAAGATCGCCATTCTCAACAGCTTTCTCTACGTCTTTCTCTTTTGAGAAATCGTAGGCGGGGAGATTGGCGGCTTCTTCAGAGGAAACCGACCACTCTTTTATCTTTTTGACGGGCGATTTAAGGTTATAGACGGCATAACCGGGGGCAAGTGCCGGAGCGGTTTCCGGTTCTGCCGGTTGTGCTGCTGCGCTTGCGTTTGCTACAGATGCCGTAGTTGTCGTGTCGAGGGTCGGAGCGGTCACATTGTTGCCGGAATTACCTCCGCAGGCTGTCAGAAGCGCTA
>JAIDJZ010000182.1 GCA_029051965.1 Paramuribaculum sp.
GTTCAGTCCGTCGTAGAGACGCTCGAGCATCCGGTCGTAGCGGGGCGATTCCTCGCGTGTCAGATGGAACTGCTCGATGCGGGTAATGCCGTCGATTCCCATGTTCTGGGTTATTTCGACTGCATTCGTGCTCCAGGGAGTGATCATTTCTTTGCGTGGTCCGATAAAGCGGCCTTTGACAGATGTGGACGCCAAGGGCTTGGCGCCTCCGAAGAGCCAGGTGAGTTTTTCCTTTTCCAGATCGGAAAATTTGTGGTCTGACTCAACTGCGATTACTTCCGAGGCTCCTTTTTTGAAATAGATAACCATAAAAAGAGGGGGCGTTTATGATTTAGTGTGATAATGAATGTGCAAAGTTACTAATTTTTATGATTGCCGGCAAACTGTGTTGCCTATCATGCTACATAATTTGTTGACATCATCGGCATTTCTGAAGCTGTCTACGGGTATCACCAGCGGATTGCGGCATCCTTCGATGCCGATCAGCAGCCTGTCATCCGAGACGACAGCCGATTGCAGGAGCGGCCATCCGATTGTTTCGGCCGACAGCGGTTCTGCCTCGTCGTCGGCTGAAACATAGATGATGTCGATCCGTTCGGGTGCGTGGATTTCGATTTTCTTGGGCGAGACTGCGCGATGGGCCTCCGCAGTCAGCAGGCGCGTGTAGTAGACATATGCAATCAGAGTCGGGTAGACGAGCGTTGTCAGGATCAGTCCGACGAAAGCCCATCGCAGATCGAAGGCGGCGCCTGCGAAACATCCTGCCACCGGCAGCGCCAGCGCGCAGAGAAGCAGCGGCAGCGTTTTTTTAGCGCCGATTTTCAGATATACCGACGGGGAAATGCGGAATGTCTCCGTCGAGGTGAAAAAAGACGCCGACACCTCTGTCGGGTCTTTTGATGCCGTTTCAGAAGTGTCGTTCGTCATTTGTCTTTGTTGTGTTGCTGTTTATTCCGAAAGCTTGTGGATGACAAGTCCGGAGCGGAGTTTCGGCTCAAACCATGTGGTTTTCGGAGGCATGATGTTGCCGGAGTCGGCTATGTCCATCAGCTGTTTCATCGAGACCGGATAGAGGGCGAGCGCAGCAGCCATTTCGCCGCTGTCGACGCGCTTCTTGAGTTCTTTGAGTCCGCGGATTCCGCCGACAAAGTCAACCCGTTTGTCGGAGCGCAGGTCGGTGATGCCGAGGATGTCGCGCAGGATGAGGTCAGACGAGATTGTGACATCGAGCACACCGATCGGATCAGCATCGTCGTAGCGGCCTTCGCGGGCAGTCAGCGAGTACCATTTGCCTTCGAGATAGAGCGAGAAGTTGTGGAGACTGGCGGGTGTGTAGATTTCCTCGCCCTTTGGCTCTACGATGAAGTCTTTTTCGAGGCTGTTGAGAAACTCATCGGCTGAAAGGCCGTTGAGGTCGGTGACAACGCGGTTGTAGTCGATGATCTTCAGGTGCGAGGCGGGAAATGCGACAGCAAGGAAGAAGTTATATTCCTCTTCTCCTGTATGTCCGGGGTTTGCCAGAGCTTTTTCGTTGCCCACGAGAGCTGCTGCGGCAGTGCGGTGGTGTCCGTCGGCGATATATAAATAAGGTATGCCGGCAAACGCCTGCGTGATCGTTTCGATCATCTCGCTGTCGCTGATGACCCAGAAGCGGTGGCCGAATCCGTCAGGAGCGACAAAGTCGTATTCCGGTTCTCCGCAGGTGACCGTTTTGATGATCTGTTCAAGCACAGCGTTGTCGGGAAACGCGAAAAACACAGGCTCGACGTTGGCATCGTTGACGCGTACATGTTTCATTCGGTCCTCTTCTTTGTCGCGGCGCGTCAGCTCATGCTTCTTGATCCGACCCTCCATGTAGTCGTCGACGTTGGCTGCGACTACGATGCCGTATTGTGTGCGGTCATCCATTGTCTGGGCGTAGATGTAGTAGCATGGAGTTTCGTCTTGAACAAGCCAGCCTTTGTCCTGAAACAGGTTGAAATTGGCGCGGGCTTTTTCGTAGACACACGGATCGTGTTCGTCGACTGACGGACCGAAGTCGATCTCGGGCTTGATAATATGGTAGAGTGAGCGTGGATTGCCGGCCGCTTCGGTTCGGGCTTCCTCCGAGCTCAAGACGTCATATGGGCGTGAGGCGACTTCAGTCACGAGATTCCGTGGCGGGCGCAGTCCTCTGAACGGGCGTACTTTTGCCATATTGTCGTGGTTTAGCGATTGTTATTGATTCAGCAGGGGAGAGTTGCGGAAAATGGTCTGTTCGCGGTCCGGACCGATCGAGACAATAGTGATCGGAGTCATCAGTTCGCGTTCGAGGAATGTGATGTAGTCGACGAATTCTTTCGGGAATTCTTCGGTCGATTTCATCGAAGTCATGTCTGTTTTCCAGCCGGGCAGTTCGACATAGATTGGTTCGATCGACCCGTCTTCGATGGAGTAGGGGAAGTCGGTCACTGTTTCTCCCTCGGCCTTATATGCCACGCAGGCTTTGATCGTGTCGAACTCGTCGAGCACGTCGCTCTTCATCATGATGAGCTGTGTGACGCCGTTGATCATGATTGCATAGCGGAGGGCTACGAGGTCGATCCATCCGCAGCGGCGTTCGCGTCCGGTGACAGCACCGTATTCATGGCCCTTGTCGCGGATTGCTTTTCCTGTTTCGTCAAACAGTTCGGTCGGGAACGGGCCGCTGCCCACGCGGGTGCAGTAGGCTTTGAAGATTCCGTAGACTTCACCGATTTTGTTGGGGGCCACGCCGAGTCCCGAGCATGCGCCTGCGGTTATCGTATTGGAGGAAGTCACGAAGGGGTATGATCCGAAGTCGATGTCGAGCATTGTGCCCTGTGCGCCTTCGCAGAGCACTGACTTGTTGTCGCGCAGAGCGCGGTTGATATAGTGTTCCGAATCGATGATGTCGAATGTGTGGATGTAGTCGACAGCGTCGAGCCAGCGCTGTTCGAGCTCTGTCAGATCGGGGTCTTCACCCATTGCGTGGAGCTGAACGAGATGGCGGTTGCGCGCGGCGGTATATTTTTCGCGGAAATTGTGGAGGGTATCGCCCAGTCGCAGTCCGTTTCGGGAGATTTTGTCAGTGTAGGTCGGGCCGATGCCTTTTCCGGTTGTTCCGATCTTTGCGCCTCCTTTGGCGCGTTCGTTGGCCGCGTCGAGCAGGCGGTGGGTAGGCAGGATCAGATGGACTTTCTTTGAGATTTTCAGCATTGAGCGGAGGTCGATTCCGGAGCGCTCGAGACTTTCAGCTTCTTCGCGGAAGAGAACCGGATCGAGAACGACTCCGTTTCCGATAATGTTTACTTGCCCATGCTGGAAAATGCCTGAGGGAATCGAACGAAGCACGTATTTATGTCCTTCGAATTCGAGTGTGTGGCCTGCATTGGGGCCGCCCTGAAAGCGGGCGACAACATCATAGCGTGGTGTCAGCACATCGACAACTTTGCCTTTTCCTTCGTCGCCCCACTGGAGGCCGAGCAGTACATCTACTTTCATGCTTTTTGTGTTGATTGGATATTATTATGTTTTTTTGATTGATTCTTGTTGATTGGTGTTGTGCCGGTGACGTGACGGTTCAGCTGTCTGTGTGGCTTTTTTCTCCCGTGGCTCGGGCCCTGACCGGGAGCGGCGTCCGCATGTCCGGCATAGTCCGTAGACGTTCAGGTCCAGGTAGGCCGGGTGGAAATTGCCGAAGCGGCGGGTCGTCAGCAGGGCGTCGATTTCCGGATCTTTTATTTCCCTGACTTTCCCGCAAGACGTGCAGACGAGATGGTAGTGTTTCGAGAAACCGGCTATTTTTTCGTATTGAGGAGACTGGTTGCCGAATGTGTGGCGTCTGACGAGGCCGGCGTCGATGAGCAGTTCGATGGTATTGTAGACCGTAGCGCGGCTCACGCGGTAACCGTCGGCGCATATGAGCGAGTGCAGGCTATCGATGGAAAAGTGTGAGGCCATCTCAAACACCTTTTCCATAATCGCATAGCGCTCGGGCGTTTTTCTCAGCTTATGTGCGACCATGTATTGGGTGAAGGTCGCGTGCGCTACATTTTTTGCTTTCTCGTCGGTCATCGGAGCTGACGGTTGGGTTGGTCGCAGGCTTTGCGGCGCTGCGGAATTGTTTTTATCTGCAGGAGGCTGCCGGATGTCGGCTTGCTCCTACGCAGCAAAGTTAATAAAATTCTCTGATATTTTCAGAAAAAACCATTGTTCAAATGTGATTTCATGGACTGCGCTTTGCAGCAATGTGTTGCCTGTGGGTATTTTTCTGTTTTTTATGTAAAAGTTTTTGATAAGAGAAAAAAAATGTTTACATTTGCAGACAGTGCTAAAAACACAGTTTTTTACACGTGCTTATTACGACAATTTATCCTTAAATTTCTTATTACTAACTTATTTTATTACCAATTCATGAAAAAATCGCTACTATTCCTTGCCGGTTTTTCTGCTGTTGCGTTAAGCGTACAGGCAGACCGTCTGAAGGAAGGCTATATCACATGGCCCTCTTCGACAGATCTTCCTTCGTATGTACAGCAGTGGAACGGTGGCACAGGTAAGCTGACCGTAAAGGGCGAAACCTGGGAAGATGAGAACTTCTT
>JAIDJZ010000183.1 GCA_029051965.1 Paramuribaculum sp.
TCATAGGGATGAGCGATATAGCTCAGTTTTTTCGAGTGCAAAGTTACTGACTCGGCTCCATCAAAAATTTTACATTTGATAAATAATACTTGCTTATAGGATTATTGTTAACTTTGCAGCCGGTATGGATATAAAGGAAATTATAGACCGCAGGCACACACTTCCAGAAGAATCATTGGCCCTTCTCTGTCGGTCAATGGAATTGGCTCATTATCCCAAAGGCCATCACGTCCTTGAAATTGGCAAGATCGAGCGGGATGTTTACTTTATAGCCAAGGGTATAGTACGCGCATTCACACTTGTCGACGGCAAGGAAGTGACATTTTGGGTTGGCAAAGAGGGCGCAACTATTGTTTCAATGATGGGCTATGTGAAGAATGAACCCGGCTATGAGACCATGGAACTGATGGAGGACTCCACCCTTTATGTCATCAAAAGGGAGGTGCTAACCCAACTTTACAACGAGGATATAAATATTGCCAATTGGGGACGCAGATTTGCCGAGACTGAACTTCTTGACGCTGAAATTCGAGTTATAACCCTGCTGCTTGCGACTGCGACAGAACGTTATCAGGACTTTGTGGATACCCAGTCGGAACTATTACAGCGACTGCCTTTGGGGTGTATTGCCTCATATTTGGGAATAACACAAGTAAGCCTGAGCCGAATAAGAGCCAACCTTGCCAAAGGGAATAAGCAATAGTTTCAGAAAACCAGCCGTTCGCCATCAACAGGAATGAACAGATTGCCAGTATAATATTTTGAAGCCTCAGCCCTGTAAAGATCCTGTCGGTTTTTCAAATTATCATCTTCGGAATGTACCAGAACCAAATTTTTCACGTTTGCCTTTTCTGCTAAAATAGCCACATCACGCACCGTATGATGATGTTTCTCGTAGGGCCTGTAGATTTCCTTGTCTTCATACCGGCAGAATGCACCGCAGACCAGAGTGTCACAGCCTTTGATTTTTTTGAGATTATCCTCGGTCAAGGATTCGTCTCCTAAACATGCCAATTTTTCTCCGCAGCCAAAAGTCATCCTGAATCCAGTCTGAGCAACATTTTCTGAACACACATCGAAACATTCTATCAGATTGCCATTTATAGTCAATGCAGATTCATCAGCAATTTCCATTAGTTCGACGATGTGTGTAAAACGGTCATAATCGGAAGCAAGAAAAGTCAACTGACATATAAGCCTCAACGCATTGCAGACGGACCGGTTCCCATATATACGCAGACCCCCATAGGATTCTCCATCTTTATTCAGATTGATAATACCCCTAATAAGCCATACAGCTCCAAGAATATGGTCAGTATGTGTATGAGTAATGAAAATGTGGTGTATATCTGCGAGTTTGATGCCTGCGTCATTGATGGCGCTGAATACACCATTACCACCTCCGGCATCCACAAGCATTAGTCCGCCATGACTCTTAATGGCATAGCAGCTATTGTATGAATGTCTAGGGAACGCACTTCCGGTGCCAATCATTATCAGCTCAAAATTCATATCCTGTGAACGGGATTTATAATGTCATTCGTATTGCTCTGTTGTAGCGCTCAAATATATTGTAATATATATAGAGAGATAACGTATATTACCCCCATATTATTTTGCATTGCATTAATACGGAGATTATAAGCATCAATTCATCAAGCAGTTAACACAATTAAATCCATTGAACAACGGGGCCTTAGCTTCCAAAAAGCAGACCATAGGCACGGATGCTGCCAAAAAGTGCGGAGAAAATGAATAATTTCTTAACATTATTTGCACAAAATTCAAGAAAAGGCACTCTGTTTTTTAGAAATTCAAACTCTTGATGAACAAAAATGTTGCTACCTTTGTAACTCAAAAAACCGCCGGTTTTTCCGCTCCCATTGCGAAACGGTTGTTTGAAACCGGCCAACATAAACCTCTAACAGCACTATGTCCAACGTAACCAAAGAAGCCGCACTCGAATATCACCGTGACCCGCGTCCCGGAAAGATTGAAACCATACCGACCAAACCATATTCGACCCAACACGATCTGGCACTCGCCTATTCCCCGGGGGTCGCATACCCATGCAAGGAGATCGAATCGAATCCGGCTGACGCATATGAATACACCAACAAGGGCAATCTTGTCGCTGTCATCTCAAACGGGACAGCAGTTCTCGGACTTGGCAACATCGGTCCGCTTGCCGGCAAGCCGGTCATGGAAGGCAAGGCCCTTCTGTTCAAAATATTTGCCGGCCTCGACTGTTTCGACATAGAGGTTAACGAACCGGATCCGCAGAAGTTCATCGAAGTCGTCAAGGCTATCGCCCCGACATTCGGCGGCATTAACCTAGAGGATATAAAGGCACCCGAATGCTTCGAGATCGAGCAGAAACTCAAAGCCGAACTTGACATTCCGGTCATGCACGATGACCAGCACGGAACAGCCATCATCTCGGCCGCCGGCCTTCTGAACGCGCTCGAAATCCAGGGCAAAAAGATCGAAGAGGTCCGTCTGGTCGTCAACGGCGCGGGAGCTGCAGCCGTTTCCTGCACTCGTCTCTACATGGCTCTCGGTGTGCGCAAGGAAAACATTGTGATGTGCGACAGCCGCGGCGTCATCAGCGACCGACGTGAAGATCTCAATTCCCAGAAACGCGAATTCATCACGACACGCCCCGTCTCAACGCTTGCCGAGGCAATGGTAGATGCCGACGTCTTTCTGGGACTTTCGGTCAAGGATGTCGTGACTCCGGAAATGCTCCAGTCGATGGCCGCGCGTCCGATTGTGTTCGCCCTCGCGAACCCCGATCCCGAAATCGCCTATGACGCGGCTATGGCCTCACGTCCCGACCTTATCTTCGCTACCGGACGAAGCGACTATCCCAACCAGATCAACAATGTGCTCGGCTTCCCCTACATCTTCCGGGGCGCGCTTGATTCAGGAGCATCCGCCATCAATGAAGAAATGAAACTTGCGGCAGTCCACGCAATCGCGGCACTCGCAAAAGAACCTGTCCCACCGGTTGTCAACACCGCCTACGACATGACCGACATCCATTTCGGACGCGACTATATCCTTCCGAAACCGCTCGATCCCAGACTGCTTACGACGGTCGCACCGGCAGTAGCACGGGGTGCGATGGAAAGCGGCGTCGCCCGCCGTCCGATCACCGATTGGGAAGCTTACGACGAGAAGCTCCGCAAACTCATGGGCTACGACAACAAAATGATGCGCCGCATTTTCGACCAGGCAAAGAAACAGAAGAAACGCGTCGTTTTCTCGGAAGCAAACACCGACAAAATGCTCAAGACAGCGGTTATCGCTGCCAAAGAGGGTCTGCTCGAGCCGGTGCTCCTCGGCAACGAAGAAATGATCCAGAAGCGTGCCGACCGTCTCGGCCTCGACATTTCAGGCCTTGAGATCGTCAACCTGCGCCACGACCGTGAGGCAGACCGCCGTCAGCATTATGCCGAGATACTTGCCGGAAAACGTCAGCGCGCCGGACTGACGATGCCCGAAGCTCTCGAAAAGATGTTCGACCGCAACTATTTCGGAATGATGATGGTCGAAGCAGGCGATGCCGACGCATTCCTCGGCGGAACCTATTCGGCCTCAAATGCCGTCGGTGACATCGCACTGGAAGTGGTCGGAGTCCGCCCCTCCTACAAACATTTCGCCGCACTCCATATCGTCACGACCAAGCAGGGCACATTCTATCTCTCCGACACCCACGTCAACAAGAATATGGACACCGAGACCCTCTTCGACGTCGCACGCCTCACCCGCAACTCGGTCGAATACTTTGCCGAGAAACCGGTCATGGCCATGCTCTCATATTCGAGCTTCGGATCAAGCAAGGAGGAGGAGTGCAAGCGTGCGGGCGAAGTCGTCGCAATGCTCCATGAGCGCTATCCGGACCTGCTTGTCGACGGAGAGATGACGATCCGCTACGCGCTCAACAACGAGTTGCGCGACCGCACATTCCCGTTCAACAAACTGAAAGGCGAAAAGGTCAACACTCTCGTGTTCCCCAATCTGAGCTCTGCCAGCTCGGCCTACAGACTTCTGCTTGAATTCGGAGTCGGCGACACGATCGGCCCGATCCAGATGGGGCTTAACAAAGCCGTCCACTTTATCAGCGTTGACGCTCCGGTGCGCAGCATTCTCAACCTTGCGGCAATCGCGGCACTCGACGCTCAGGTCGCAGCCGCCGGCGCTCCTTCAGTAGACAAATAAGAAACGTTGACAAACAAAACGCCCCCCTAAATGAAACGGATAGGCATCCTTTCAGACACTCACTCATGCTGGGACGACCGCTATGCCAGACACTTCGCCTCGTGCGACGAAGTCTGGCATGCGGGCGACATCGGTGACGCTGACACCCTGCGCCGTCTCGAAAAGATCGCTCCGCTCAGAGCCGTCAGAGGCAATATCGACCACGGAGATGTCGCGCGCTATTGCCCCGAGATCCTGCTGTTCGAGATCGAGGGCGTAAAAGTCCTGATGACACATATCGGCGGCTATCCGGGACGCTATGCGCCCGGCATCAGACGTCTGCTCCATCAGGAAAAAGTGAAACTCATGGTTGCCGGCCACAGCCATATTCTAAAGGTAATGCCCGACCACGAACTCGGACTGCTTCATGTCAATCCCGGAGCCGCAGGCTATCACGGATGGCAGAAAGTCAGAACCCTCATACGTCTCACTCTCGACAACGGGACAATAACCGATCTCGAAGTGATCGAACTCGGACGGCGTCCGGCATAACACGGATCAATGTCTGCCGACACCCCGAATTCTTCAATTGAAAACAACCACGCAAACACACTTGTCAAAGGATGAAAAAACTACCCATTCTTTTCTGCCTGATTCTCCTTCTCGGATTTGCGGCCTGCAAAACCACTGAAGCCAACTACAAAGCTGCCTACGATGCGGCACGTGAGAAGCAGTTGACCGGAGATTCGCTGATCGATTTCGGTCTGACGGATCAGCAGCGTCCGAAAAATATGGTGTTCGGAGCGGACACACTTCCGGTCCGCACAGAATATATTGGCTATACGAAAGGTGGCGGAGCGGACAGCGACAAGTCGGTCGTGAAACGTTTCTGTGTGGTAGTCGGACGCTTCAAACAGGTTTTCAACGCAAAATCGATGCGCGAGCGACTGATGTCGTCGGGCTACGGCAATGCACTGGTGCTTCACAACAACATGAAGGAATATTATGTGATTGCCAACACTTCTGACAATCCCCACACCGCGAGCCTTATGCTCGACAGCGTCCGGGCCGATGGTTCGTTAGTGCTGAAAGCCCCCTACCCTTACATTCTCCAGCCCGGGCATCTGGCCAGAAAGCGCTGAGCATCATGATGATAACGAATAATGGCTTCCATCATTTGCAGATGTCTGAAAAAATTCCTACCTTTGCACCTGAATCTGCGCACGTGGCGTAATTGGTAGCCGCGCCAGACTTAGGATCTGGTGTCTTACGACGTGGGGGTTCGAGTCCCTTCGTGCGCACAGCCAGTCAGTCCCTTGATCACCTGCATCAGGGGACTGATTTTGTTTAAACATTGAGAGTCCTGCGGACGTTTTCTTATAACAAGCCTGCCGCTTTCAGATAAAAAACCTCCAAGATGGCTCAGTCACAACATCCGTCTGTTTCTTCACGCAGTCTGACGTCCGTTGGTGCGCGATCCTTAAAGTGGATCAAACGTCGCATTCCGGAACGTCCGATGATCTTCATCCTGTCGGCTCTGGTCGGGATCGGAGCGGGAGTGATGGCATGGGGAGTGAAATCGGCCATCGGATTCCTGTCGGCTCTGATCACACGCAGCGTGAATGCTACCGGACCCGACCTGTGGCTGCTTCTGACACCGCCGGCCGGCGTGCTGATTGTCGTGTTTCTGCGTAAGTACTTTCTGCATGGCGACATTTCCCACGGCGTGCGTGTCATCAAGAAAAAAATAAAAGCCCACGACTCATCCATACCCGCACAAATCACTTTCAGTCCCCTTCTGACTGCGGCCCTGACTCTCGGATTCGGAGGCTCTGCCGGCACGGAAGGCCCGATCGCATTCAGCGGGGCCGCACTCGGAAGCAATACCGCACGTGCGTTCGGTCTGAACCGACAGATGGCCATGATCATGATGGGCTGCGGTGCGGGAGCCGGCATCGCAGCGATTTTCAAAGCTCCGGTCGGAGGTGCGCTCTTCACCCTTGAAGTACTCCGGATGGGGCTCGGGTCGTTCGGGGTGATGGTCCTGTTTGTGTCAACTCTGATTGCGGGACTGACAGCAACCGCACTTGAAGGCTTCTCTCTCGAGATGGTCATGCGCGAGGTGACGGCCTACGACCCGCACATCCTCCCCTGGGTGATTGCCCTGGGATTATTCTGCGGAGCCTATTCGCTCTTCTACAGCTATATAATGAAGCTTATCGAAAACCTGCTCGACATGGTGCCGAACCGGTGGATAAAAGGCAGCGTGTCTGGGTTGCTTGTCGGAGCGTCACTGGCAGTGTTCCCGTCGCTCTATGGCGAAGGCTACAGCGTCATGGGCGGGATTCTCAACGGGGATTTCAGCGTCATTCTGTTCGGGACACCATTCAACAGCGCAGAGACGACAGTCAGGACACTACTGCTGACCTCCGCCGCAATCATGGCAATCAAAGGTTTTGTCACCTCTCTGAGCTACAACGGAGGCGGCGTCACAGGCGAGTTCGCGCCAACGCTGTTTGCCGGATGTTTTGCAGGTCTGGTGTTCGGCGAGTTGTGCAACGTCATGTTCGGGAGCGCTCTTCCGGTTTCACAGATGGCTTTTTTTGCTATGGCCGGCGTCATGGCGGGAGCAATCCGCGCTCCGATGATGGCCATTTTCATTGTGGTCGAAATGTCATCGGCCTACACATTGATCCTGCCGGTTGCGATCACGGCCGGAATCTCGTTCGGCATCGTCAGGCTCTTCACCTCCGACAGCTTTTTCACCCGCAGGATGGACCGCAACAACGGTCTTGCAAGCAAGCTTCAGAAAACGATCAGAAAGGATGATGCGGAACGTGACGGAAAGTTGTAGGGTCGGCAGGAAAGTGTTAACTTTGCCCCGAAAAAAACAATTCTTCCCTACTAAGATCACTTATGAAACCGATCCGCATCACATCAATCGACGACGAACGCGTCGGAATGTTCGCTTCCCTGACAGAATCGCAGCTCCGTTCGCGTCTCGACCCTGCCAAATCGGTTTTCATAGCGGAGAGTCCGAAGGTCATCCGCGTTGCGCTCGACAAGGGCTACGAACCGATTGCGTTGCTCTGCGAGGAACGCCACATAACGGGCGACGCCGCCGACATAATTGCCCGCTGTCCGGAAATCCAGGTGTTTACAGGAGAGCGCGAGGTGCTGGGCTCGCTGACGGGCTATGCGCTGACCCGAGGTGTTCTATGCGCGATGCGCCGTCCGGCCGAACGGCCTCTCGAAGAGATAGTTTCAGGAGCGCGACGCATTGCGGTCATTGATGCCGTCACCGATACGACCAACATCGGAGCGATCTTCCGTTCGGCAGCCGCGCTCGGGATCGATGCCGTGGCACTGACGCGCCGTTCATGCGACCCGTTCAACAGGCGTTCGGTCCGGGTCTCGATGGGTTCAGTGTTTCTGATTCCATGGGGATGGATTGACGGTCCGGTCTCATCGCTCAGGAAGTTAGGCTTCCGCACCGCGGCAATGGCACTGAGAAGTGATTCGGTCAATATCGACG